>CAZXHI010000139.1:0-2494 GCA_964640555.1 uncultured Thermoplasmatales archaeon
CCAACTGCCCTTCAGTCTCCTCAGGTTTCGTTTTAAAAATATGATAGAAAGCACGATTAGCTGAGACTACTCTTAGGTCGGCATCAAGCACTATCAAAGGCTCCCGGACTGTCTCTACAATGCTTTCAGCATATTCACGAGCGTCCTGAGCGGTTTGTTCTTTCTGCTCAAGATCTGTGACATTCTGCATTAAATCCCCACCAAAAACATCTTAACAACAAACTCTCCACCAACTAAAGACGCTGATTTATTCTTCATATATCATCCCTTCCACGTAAGACAAATACGTAATTGTTATAAATTACTATCGTAATTTCCATACGCGAATAATTTTTTAAGTATATAATGTCTACGTAGGAAATAATGTTTTGGGCTGTTGAACAATTGTTTTCATTTAGGAGATATTCACCCCCATAGAATAGAAAAAATGGAATGAATAACATTGGTAATTTACCAATATATAATTTTCTCAAAATTGGATAGAACTTGACTAGCCATATTCTCTCCTGTAAATCCTATTATCTTTTTTATTAAAAATTCAAACAAGTTCATTCTTCATTAATTAATTATTCAACACCCTAATGAAATTTATTCGTTCTAAAAAAACAAACGATTTCTAATCTTTATATGAGCAATCTAGATAGATTATGCCCTGTAAAATTTTTCTATAAACCCAAAAAGATATTTAGTACTGATGGCCATAAAAGGTTTTTTCCTCACTAGCATTTGATAAAGCCCAACCTGTTGCCGTAACAAACTGATTAAAATCGACAGATTTACGTATATAACAATCAATATCTAAGGCATGAGCGTCTACCCAATCCGTCCTATTTTCGGAAGATGTCAAGACAACAATAGGTATATTTTTTGCCTCTGGGTGTTCCTTTATCCTTTTTAGAAATCCAAGGCCATCCAGCCGAGGCAGATACAGATCAAGAATAATCATATGTGGTCTGTTAATCAGAGTGGAATCTTCATCTTCGAAACCAAATAAATATTGCAAAGCCTCAATGCCGTCTTTTGCATATTGAATTTTACAATCTGTAATTTTTTTGTTCTTTTCAAATGCCATCATTACCAATTCTGCATCATCAGGGTTATCCTCTACCAACAATATTTCTACTTTATTATCTTTCATTTTATATCATCTCCTTTTGTTGAGGACTCTACAAGATGAAAAGGAGCAGCTAACATTATTCTCCCATGCTTGGTTCCTTGTACAGCAGAACCTCTTAAATTTATCAAATTTATTTCATCAACAATTTGATCGGATTTCAGAGGTTTATCCATATAACACGCAACACCAAAAGAGAGAGCATTTGACCAATCCATCCAATCTTTCGAGCTTGTTAAGACAACAACAGGAATATTTTTTGCCTCTGGATGTGATTTGATTCTTTTCAGTACCTCTAATCCATTTATCTTTGGCAAGGTAAGATCAAGAAGTATCAACTTCGGACGATGGTTAAGAGGCGTGTCTTCATCTATATTTTTATCTGCAAAACCAAATATGTATTCCAAGGCTTCAGCCCCATCCTTTGTAACATGTATCGTATTTTTTGCAATATTGCAATTCTTTTCAAATGCCAAAGACGTCAACTCAGCATCATCAGGATTATCCTCTACTAGCAATACTTCTATTTTATTTTTTTGTAATTCTTCTTCCATTTCACTCATCTGAAGATTTTTCTATTTCAAAGGCACCCAATACGGCCAAACCTGCTGCTTCAACCAACTGACTGAAATCAGCGGTTTTATGTAAAAAACATAATGCCCCTAAATCATACGATTCTGTCCAATCATCCATATCTTTTGAACCAGTCAATACTACAACAGGTATTTTTTTCGCTTCTGGATGCGACTTTATCTTTTTTAGTAAATCCAATCCATCTAACTTAGGCAACTTCAGGTCTAGAAGAATCAACTGCGGATGGTGTTTTAAATGAAGACTGTATTCAGCTCCAGTATCAAAAAGATATTCCAAGGCCTCAACGCCATCCCCTACAACATGCATCTGACTATTTTCGATAATATTGCTCTTCTCAAAGGCCAATAGCGCCAAATCTGTATCATCAGCGTTGTCCTCTACCAATAATATTTCTATTTTTTTCCTTTTCATTTTACCTTCCACCTATTTGACATTTATTACCATGTCAAGATTTATCAATAATGGTATATAAACCTTCTGCGTCAAAATACCATAACGAAAAAATTACATTAAAAACACAAATGTAATGCTTATCAGGCTAAAAATATTGTCTGTTTCATTATAAAAACAATCGATACTAACAATTGTTTCTCCAAAGCTTTTCAATTCTAATTAACTGCTACTGCGCATGTTTTTTTACAATATCAGTACTTCGGAATGTAAGCATCAATAGTATTTTTAATCTTCAGCCCCATTAGTTATTTGGGATGTTAGATGGGAAGCACTCTTGAGGATAGATTAAAAGAGGATATTGTAAAAACGTTGGATAAACATATCACTCTTGTT
>CAZXHI010000140.1:0-19749 GCA_964640555.1 uncultured Thermoplasmatales archaeon
TCTTAGGGTTTATGCTGATGAAAATATTGATATTCTTGGTGAAGTGCATTCTAAGGCTATTGAGAATTATGTTCATGTTTTTCCAGTTCATAGTAGTAAGGTCGATTGTAAGACTGTTCAGGAGTATGGGTTACTTGGTGATCCTAGTCTTAAAATTGGAGGATATTAAAATTAATTAAGGGGGAAAAAATATGAAAAAAATAGTATCAATTGTAATTCTTGGAGCTGTTTTATTGAGTACCATGCATGTTGTTTCAGCAGATGGTACCAATATCTTCGGTGGAAATGAAAACCTCATAGGCCTGGGGGTCTCTGATACCATAAATTATGTTATTATCACCACTGATGATCTTAAAGACGCTGTTCTTCCTTTAAAAACTTGGAAGGAATATCTTGGATATAACCTTGAAATCGTCACCATTTCCTGGATAACTGATACCTATCCCGGAATTGATGTCCAGGAACAAATGAGAAATTTTTTAATCGATAAATATAGCGATTGGGGTATTAACTATGTATTGATCGTTGGATCACGAACTAGTATACCTATGCGTACGTGTCATCCGATTCCCAGTGTTTACCCCGATTCGCTGGAAACAGATTATTACTATGCTGATGTAACAGGTGATTGGGATGCAGATCAAGATGGTTATTATGGTGAGTACGAAGATGATGACGTGGATTTTCTTGCAGAACTTTCCCTAGGAAGGCTGCCGAGTGATGATCCAGAAACATTAACCTCTATATGCAAGAATATCATCAGGTTTGAATCTGATTCAGGTGATTGGAAGAAGAGTGCCCTTTTGCTTGGTGCGATTATTTATTATGAGAATCTTGTATCTTTTGAATGGGTCTATGAACGGTCAGATGGAGCAATGGTTATGGAGGAATGTCGTTCTGATATTTTTGAGCCCTATGGTTTTTCCTGTACTAGGATGTATGAAGCAGATGGAATTAGACCGTCGACCTATACCTTTGATTATGCGTTGGAACGATCAACGGTTTTATCTGAATGGCAAAAGGGGTATGGCGTTGTCAATATGTTAGGTCATTCTAATGAAAAACTTGCATCTCGGCTTATTTGGGATCATGATGATGGAGATAATGTTCCTGAGATGAGTGAAGGTGAACTTGTGTATCGTGATATGCTACGATCGACTGATGCCAGACAGTTATCATTGAAAAAACCTCCTATTGTTTTTTCGGCGGGATGTAGTCAACTGCATACGTCGAGTAATATGGGACGTAGGTTTATGGAATCGAGTGCTGCTGTTGCATATATTGGTACGACTGATTTAGGTTTTTATAATGCTACCAGGGTTTGGCGTGATGAAAGTGATGGAGGTGCGTTTTCTCTTGATTATTATTTCTTTGATTATCTTATCAATGACAATCAGTCTTGTGGAGATGCGTTATGTCATTCAAAAGAAGTGTTTCTGAAGAGATTTATGTTTACCACATACGATCCAGATTGGATTTATCGTTGTTATAGTACGTTGTATGGTTTCACCTTGTATGGTGATCCCTCGCTTGGTTTATTTAGTGAAAAAAAGGATGAAAATCCACCGGAAATTACTCTTGTGAGGCCAAAGAATTGTGTATATCTCTTTGATAAGGAGATTTCTTTTCTACCATTGCCGACTCCTTTTATTGTTGGTGGCATAACTCTCAATGTTGTGGCTATGGATGCTGAAGCAGAGGTTGATCGTATCGAGATATGGGTTGATGATGATCTTAAGCATGATGTTCATGATACTCAAGTGACTTGGTTTTGGGATGACATCGTCTTGGGGAGACATCGTTTACAGATCGTTGCGTATGATATTGTGGGTAATAGTCAATCCTATGAACAGGAGATTGTAATTTTTAATTTTAATATGATTTGATAGGTGATCCAAGTTTGAAAATAGGTGGCTATTCATAAATCAATATACAAAATATTATTGATTTTTTGAATTTTTGTACAAATTTCTTGATGAATATTTTATATATATAATAATCGAATAGCTATAGGCAATAGAGATATTCTGGTAGATGAAATGAAGATGCAAAATCGTTTTAAAAAACAAAAATCTAAAAAAAACCATATAAATTTTGAAATTGTAGAATACAAACCAGAATATAAAATAAAATACAAAGAATTAAATTATGAATGGCTTAAAAAATATTTTGAAATTGAATCTTCCGATGAAAAAATTTTATCCGACCCTGAAAAAGAAATTATTGATAAAAATGGTTTCATTTTTTTCGCTCTTTTTGAAGACAAAGTAATAGGTACTTGTACACTTATTAAACATGATGACGCAAATTATGAACTTTCAAAGTTGTGTGTGACTGAAAAGTATCAAAGAAAAGGTGCCGGAGAAAAGTTAATTGATAAGGCAATTTCAAAAGCCTATCAATTAGGTATAGAAAATTTTTATTTATCTACAAATAGAAAACTTGCAGCTGCTTTCAATCTTTATAGGAAAAAAGGATTTAATATTACTAGCGATCCTCTGGTATTAAATCCTAACATTAAACGTGATTCAATCTTTATGTGTCTTAATTTAAATCATGATTGTGATAAAGAAAAATAAAAAGTATTAATTTTAATAATATTATGTGATATAATTTTATAAATCAAATTTTGGATTGTAATTCTGTTTATAAATTTCAGGAAAACTATTAGTCATATGATTTTTAATATCATTAGGAAATTTATTATAAATATCTTTTATAATAAAATGAAGCTCATTGAAATTTTTTATATGATAATTTAGACTAAGGTCACAGCTGTCAATAACTTCACTTGCGCTGATTAGATAAGGATTTCTTTTTACGTAACTTAGAATATGGTTTATTTTATCATAATTTCTTAGATTAAACTGGACATTAAATAATTGAAGTCCTAATTTTAAATAATCAATGTTTATCCTATAGCCGTTGATAACTTTAATATTTTCAAGTTTTTTTATTCTGTTAGCTATCGTTGTTGATGAGATCTTTAGTTTCTCCGCTATCTCAATAATCGGTTTTCGTGAATTCAAGGAAATATGCTCAAGTATTGCTCTATCTGTATCATCGATAGCAACTTTTGTGCCACCATCAATAAGTTCATGTTCAAGTCGTTGTGTCGTATCCTGTTCTTCAAGAAGATACGAAATTGGGAGATAATGTGTTTTTGTAAAAAATGAGATTAAAGCACTTTGAAAATAAAATCGATATTTGGTGAGGGTTTTTTTCCAGAATGAAAAAAATTGATTCATGTTACTAACTGAGAAAAGTACGATGACGTCAAATTTTCCTTGGATATTTGCTATAAACCATGCATGTTTACTATTTACAAAATATTGGATAATCTCTTTTTCAATTTCAGGGGTATAATATTGATAATTGATATAGATTCCAAGGTTTATATAACCAAGTTTGTAGAAGTCTATGGATGTGTAAAAATTCTTAATGATACCTGTTTTTACTAACCTATCAATTCTATATTGGACAACGGTTTTAGAAAGTCGAACCTTTGATCCAATAGTTTTGAGCGATTGGCGTGAATTTAAATCAAGATGATAAAGAATTTTCCGGTCTTTTACATCAATTTTAAACATTGTTGAACATATAAGATTATTAAGTATAAATATGTGTTGTTTTACCAAAATTAAAATGCAATTTTAGGAATGTTCTATTTCTAAATAATTAAATTAAGGCAATATTGCACATTTTAACCTTAGAGTATATTTATTTTAATTATTAAGGAAAATCTAAAGATTCTTATAAAAATAAAGTAAATTCATGGAAAATATGGTTTATTGACTATTTTATACTCATCACAATATTGGTCGATAAGACAATTATTCAACTTTTTTTTTGATTTTGTACAAATTATTGATAAGAATTTTAATATATTTTCCAGTAATTTTTACATTATTAAGAGGTAAAAAAAAAGGTGAAAAAAATATGAAGAAAATAATGCCAATTGTATTAGTAGGAATTTTAGTTCTCAGTGGATTTGGGGCAGGTGGTTTATCCAATTATGAATCTTTGGAGAATGAAATATCATGTTTTACTGTGGATAAAGAATCAATAAGTGTTACCATACACGTCGACCAGTATGAAATAAAAAATAGCGAAGACAGGCAGGAAATATTTGTTAACAATTTTGGTCGGTTATCAACACCCGGTGAACCAAACATACCATCCAAGATATTTGCTATTGCAATTCCACCTGGAGCTGAGATGGTTGATGTTGTATATGATGCAGGCGAAGGAGTAATCATTCCAGGAACATATGATATATCTCCTACTCTGTTACCTCAATTAATGGATGGGGAAAATTCATTTCCTTCTGGAATGGATATAGACATGTTTGAGGAGACTTTTAATTCGATTTATAATAGTGATGACTTGTATCCTGCTGAAGTCGTCGAATTTGTACGCACAGCCAAATATCGAAAATATGACTTGATCGATGTACGAGTCACACCTATCACTTATCGACCGTTATCTGGTCATCTTGTGTATCATCCAGATATCACAGTCCATGTAAAATATAGCATGCCTGAAAAAAAATATGAGGTAATGGTTGATCACACGATACACAGTGAACAAATTGCAAAAGAAATTATTTTAAATTATGATCAAATTCAAAATTGGTATCCAATGAATAATGTTGCCAGTAAAGGAGTTCATGATTTTGTTATTATTACACTTGATTCATTGGAATCAGTGATAACATCTTTAATAAATTGGGAAACTAAAAAAGGTAGAACAGTCAAAGTAGTAACCACCTCTTGGATAGATTTGAATTATGAGGGATATGATCTTGCTGAAAAAATGAGGAATTTTCTAAGAGAAAAATATCCGACAGAAGAGTGGGGCATTGAAGATGTGCTGATTGTGGGTCATTGGGATGATATTCCAATGCGTTTGACATCTCAGCAAATAAATTCGAATTACAATAAACCTGAGACGGATTATTACTATGCTGAGCTATCGTTGCCAGATAGCGAATCTTGGGATATTGATGGTGATCATCTTTATGGTGAAAACTCTGACACTATTGATTTTTATGCAGAAGTAAATGTTGGTAGGATACCATGGAGTGATCCGGAAACCGTCGAGCATATTTGTGAAAAATCAGTAATATACGAGCAAAATAATGAGTCTGCATATAAGAAAAATATCTTACTTCTTGGATCAATAGTTGATGAAAATACAGATGGAGCAACATTCATGGAGTATAAAATCAATGAAGATATTCATCCTTGGATGAGTTCATGGTTAAAGACTAAAATGTATGAACGTGATTCTACATATCCAAAAGATTATGTGTTGAATCATATCAATGTTGTATCAGTATGGTCAAATAGTAAATTTGCTTTTGTAAGCTGGCATTCGCATGGTTCACCAACTGGTAGTTATGCGAATAATAGAGCTTTTATCTCTGTTGATGATTGTCAGAGTCTTAATGATGATTATCCTGCAATCATAAGCGCTGCATCCTGCAGTAACTCTGATACTGATCATCTTAATATTGGTCAAGCTATGATGAAGCAAGGTGCAGTTGGTTTTCTAGGGGCAAATAAGGTATCTTTTTATTGTAGCCAATGGTCTGAACCAAACGATGGAAGTGATCAATCATTGAAATATTTCTTTACAACGGCAATAACCTCTGGAGAATATACGCAAGGGCAGGCCCATCAATATGCATTGCATGAGATGTACAGCAGAGGCTTATGGCATAGATTATACTATGAAACATTTATACACGGTTCTTTATGGGGAAACCCGGATCTTGGTATTTCACCGATAATGATTAGTCAACCGCCGGAAAAACCACAAACTCCCTCTGGTCCATCTAATGGGAAAATATTGGAGGAATGTAGCTTTTCTACTTCATCAATTGACCCAGATGGTGATGATGTTTACTATAAATTTGATTGGGATGATGAAATAAATAGTGGTTGGATTGGACCTTGTGAATCAGGTGAATGTGTAAGTGCTTCTCATATTTGGAACGCTAAGGGAACATACTCAATTAAAGTAAAAGCAAAAGATATAAATGGTGCTGAAAGTGATTGGTCTGATCCATTGACTGTAAGTATGCCAAAAAACAAAAAATCCATAAACTTCCCATTCGCTCAATTTTTAGATAAATTTCTAGGAATTTTACGCTGTTATTTTTATTTCTGCTATTTTGATCATTAAACAAATCGATATATAATTTAAAGGTGAAAAGTTAAGAAATTAATGATAAAGTCGAATAATACCATGATGTAATTCATGAAAGTTATGAAGATAAAAACTTAGACCTAAATCACAATGATCTGCCACTTAATTTATGTAAGTCAGATTAGGATAAAATTTTATATGATTTATAATATTTTTCATTTTTTGTATCTGTTGATATATTATTATTTAATACTTTTTACCTCTTTTTTTGAATATTGTAATAGAGCTGATATTGAAGATATTATTAATATTACAACTATTGCAATTGCTGCAGTATATGCAATTTGAGTTTTTACTCCATAAATTTGATCATCTGTTATTCTTTTTAGGTATATGCCAATTAAAGCCCAGATTATTACAGCACTATATGCGTAGTCTTTTCTTGTTTTAAGTATTAATGCTGTAATTATTGTGGCAATGATTATTATTAGCATTGTCCATATTTCTTCGCTTATTCCAAAACCATCCAAACCAATTTTAACTAGTACTGCTGTTACGTTTGCAATTGTTGCAACTGTTATCCACCCAATATAAACACTGATTGGAACATGTACTAACACTTTTTCTTTTTTTGAGACTTTTTCTATTCCAATATTTAGTTTTAAATAGACCATAAGTAATGACGCAAATAATAGGATCATTGCTAGTAGTGATAATACAATTTGTTCGTAGTGCCATAAAAATATCCATATTATATTTGCCAAACTTGCAAGTATGAAAAAAATATTTATTTTTTCTAATAATTGTTTTGTTGTTTTTTCTTTTTGAAAAATATCTTTTGCTAGATATATTGCAAATATTATGATTAAAACATATATAATTCCCCAAATTGCAAAAGTTATACCTGCGGGTACAAATAAATTTGGAATATTGTCTGATAATTCTCCAGTATATTTACCACCGATAGGTAAAATATTTGCTAATGCATTTACAATAATCGTCAGAATAACAGCGATTATATTTCCAACTTGCAAAATTTGCAATATCTTATTGCTCATCACATTTCTCACTTTTTAAATATTTATAATTCTTTTCTTTTTCAAATAACTTTTTATTTTAATTATTTCGGCATCTATTATGATAATTTGGATATTCAGTCAATAAATTATGTTGAAGTTGTCTTTTAGGTGAACATGGGTGGCTTCATTAAACATGGTCTATTCTAAATAGGGATAAGAGAGAATATGAGTATAATCCTGAAACTTTAATATATGGTGGAAAAATCAAAGTGTTGTATTTAAAACATGAAAAAAATATCCTCAAAAAAGAATTGAATCATTGTTTTCTTATTTTCCTTTTTTATTCATATCTAACAGCTTCGATTGGACTCATTCTAGCAGCCTTCCATGCAGGATATAAACTAGATATAACCCCAACAATCATTGAGACACTTAAACCAAGAGCAATGGCCATATAGGTTATTACAGGTTCTAAAGGAATACCTCCACCACCAGGACCCATATTTGAAAGTAATGCAGCAACACCCTGAGAACCAAGAATTCCACTAATAATTCCAGATAATCCTCCAATAAGACTTAACAATAAACCCTCAATGATAAAAATACTCATAATATCTTTATTCGTAGCTCCGATAGCCTTCATTATCCCAATCTCCCTTGTACGTTCCATAACAGATGTAAGCATAGTATTCATAATACCAATTGATGCAACAACTAGGGCAATTGATGCAATTGCAATTAAAACAGTCTGCAAAATACCCATAATACTTTGAATACTATCTAATATCGAAGACATAGACGTAGCACTAGCAAAATCCTCCTTACCATGATTCTCATTTACCACTCGTTCAATTTCTAAAGCAACAGCTTCAACCTCATTTACATCATAAACTGATACAGTTGCAACAAAAATATTACTTTCACCAGTTGCTTTTTGGAAATCCCTAGATGTTAACAGTACTAGATCATCGTTAGTTGATACGCCCCCAAATCCTTCTCGACTAAATATGCCGTTTACAAAAAATTTCTTACCATTAATTTTAACTCTACTACCAACAGAGATATCATTATCAAAATAATCATGAGCGACATCATAACCAATAATAATTTTGCTTTGGTCACCAATTTTCAATAGGGTCCCTTCAGAAAGATCTGCTAATCCATACTGAAGATTCATAGATTCAATATCCATGCCTGTCACTGTTAAAAAGACACTATTTTCATCTCCATTAAAACTAAGACTAGCCATACCTGTTAACTGAGTGTTCACCTCTTTCACACCAGGTATACGTTCAATCTCAGTTATATCTCGCTCAGTCAGCTATTCTCCAGTATCCTCTAATTGTCCAGGGGAAAATATCGAGAAACCCTCCCCAACGTTGACAATAATAGTATCAGATAATGATGAAAGTTCTCCCTCTACAGCTACATTCATCCCTTCGCCAATGCCCATCAATGATATAATTGCCATAATTCCAATTGCAATACCAAGTAAGGTTAGAATAGAACGAGACATGCGCTCCTTTATGTTCTTATATGCAAGATTAAAATTATCTCTAAACATTTTCTTCCCTTACTATACCATCTTCAATGCTTAAAATTCTTCTAGCTCTTTTTGCAATATCAGGATCATGAGTAACAACAATTACAGTTTCACCTTGATTATTGATATTTTCTAAGATTTCCATTATCTTATTTCCAGATTTTGTATCAACATTTCCTGTTGGTTCATCACCAAGAATTATAGTAGGATCATTACCAAGAGCACGAGAAATTGCAACACGTTGTTGTTCCCCACCACTGAGCTCTGAAGGTTTATGACTAATCCTATGAGATAATTCAACCATTTCAAGCAATTTTTTTGCCTTTTTAATACGAGTTTTACTATCTACACCTGCAAAACCCATTGATAGAGCTACATTTTCCAATGCTGTTAACGTAGGTATTAAATTATATTTTTGAAAGATAAAACCAATTTTTTCTCTTCGTATCTTTGCTAAATTATTTTCACTTAAAGTATAAACATCAGTATTATCAATATACAATTTACCTGTTGTTGGTTTATCTAGACATCCTATTAGATTCATTAATGTTGATTTACCTGAACCAGATGGACCTTTAATTGCGATGTAATCACCTTGTCTGATAGTTATATTTGTTTTTCTTAATGCATGAACCTGCAAATCCCCTTTACCATATGTTTTACTAAGATCTTTTGTAACTATAACTTCATTGTTCATTCTTTCTTCCTGCCTTTCTTCCACCTCCATATAATATAGACAATGATTATTACAACGATTATTGGGATAATGATAATACAAATACTGAAAATATCCCCACCCATTGCATCTGACGATTCAGAGTTACCATTTGCTGAGGATTGATAGCTAGTTCCCTCACCAGATACAACTTTAAATGAATGACTAATTGAAGGTGTTTCATAGTATTCATTTCCTTGTTTGAATGATACCTTAAATTTTATTGTATGATTTCCATAATCAAGAATATCTGAATAAATATCAAAACTAGCTGAGAATACATCATCAGGATCCATTGCACCTATAAAATACTGCGAAGGTATAACAGTTGCATCAGTGATTGGTGTAATAATTACACCCGTTATTGATTCCGTTTTTGCATTATAAACCTCAAGGCCGATTCTTGCTGATTTACCTTTCTTTATAGTTGATGGTATATTAGTAAAAATTGGTGCAACATCTAAAGCTTCTATTATCTCTATTGGTATATCATATGTTTTATAATGTTGGTTATCTCCATTCTTATAACTGAGATTTAAAGATAGATTCTTTTTTCCCATTCCACTTGGATTTATTGAAAAAATAATATCTTCTGATTTTCCAGACTCTAATGTTCCAATAAATATGCTCTCTGGATTAAAATCTAAATCATTATTTTCATCTGAGGAAATGGTTATTCCACCAACATTGTTTTTTCTTTTATTTACAGCACTAAGTGAAATGTCAGTTGATCCACCAACCGATATTTTTGAAGGTACATTTGTTGATATTAGATCCACTGTTTCATTGCTTACTCTTACTTCGATTGGGAATGTAATATCCTCATATTGATCATCCTCTAGATCTATCCGTACATCAGGAAAATAATATCCTTCAGTGATATTTTCTTCTGCTATTAATTCAAAGGATATCTGAAAACTTGCACCTGGTGCAATGTTTCCAAAGTCGTTATATCCAGTATAACCTGCTGTTGATTTGATTTTTTTCCCATTATCATCGTAGGCAGGATTAACCCAAATTTTATTTATAACCACTCCATTGTTCTCAACTATTGTTATGCTGTCTGTTGCATCACCATATTTTTCAGTTGTTGTCGCTTGAGTTTCAGCATTCTGAATTGTAAGAGTTAATAATCCATTGTCACCGGGCATAAGAACCTCAGGATAAATCTTATAGCTATCAATCATAACCGATGGATCGGCACAGGTCACTGGCATAAATAGTGGCAGCAGAACTGCCAAAATAAAAACTACACTAAAAAATACTAGATGTTTATGTTTCATATTTCTTTACCTCCTTTTAATCTATCCATAGGATCAACTCTTTTTAAATCAGAGATACATCTCTCAAGTATCTTGGTAACTTCATCTCTCTTTTCTTCAGATGACACAAGAGGATTATTTCTAATCTCAAGAAGTAAGTCCCTTAATTCAAAAAATAACTTAGCAATACCACCATGTTCTTCTGCAAAAATGCTACTAATTAAGTCCCTAAATTGCATCATTTTTCCTTGCACGTCCATTGCCTCACCCCTCATAATTAATAATTCTTTTTTACCTCCAGGAGTTATTTCAAAAATATTTTTCGAACGTTTACCTGTCGTTTTTACTGTTATAAAACCTTCTTTTTCTAAATGTCTTAAAAGAGGGTAGACAGTTCCCTTACTTGGCATCCATGCTCCATTGGTTTTTTCTTTTATTTCTATAAGTATGTCATATCCTGATTTTGGCCCCTCTTTTAAGGAATTAAGCAGATACAACGTAAGAAATCCTCTTGCTTTTCCGCCTTTATCTAAAAAGCTCAATATACTAGCCATGGTTTCAATAATGTGCGTGTGAATATATAAAAGTTTCTATATCGAACCGTTCTATGTAGAAATATATATTATGTTATATTATTAACAGGATATGTTAAACAAAAACTACAACTGATAAAATAATTTAAAATATTTATTCAACTAAAGAATTGATCAGAGGCATATATGCATAATTGTAAACCCAATGAAATTTTGAAAAAATTTTGTCAAAGGTGGAAAAAATGAGTATTCAAATAAGATGGTTAGCTCATGCAGCATTCCAGATTAAGGCAAATGGAAAAACGATTTATCTCGATCCAAGGTATATGAAATCCCTCGAAAGTAAGATAGGTTCATTTTTTGAGAATCCTGATAAGGCTGATGTCATACTATTTACTCATTCATTCCATGCAATACTTATATATCTGCAATATGTTTGCCCGTTAGGGATGTAAAGAAGGTTGATTAAGCGTGAATTACGATGTCATTGTTGTTGGTGCTGGTCCTGCTGGTTCAACTGCTGCAAAATTTCTTTCAGAAAAAGGAGCGAAGGTTCTTCTTATCGACAAAGACAAGTTCCCACGGGATAAACCATGTGGGGGAGGACTTTGCAAACACATCACCGAGTTTGATTATATCCGGGAAAAGATAGAAAAGGATTCAAGTAATTTCTTGGAGAGCATCTGTGTAAGAGGTAAAATCGTCTCACCCTCTACACAGTATACAACTGACTATTTAAGTGAAACACCACTTTTCTATAATGTCAGAAGGAAAAAATTTGATTATGAACTTGTTCAGTTTGCTATTGATGCAGGTGCAGATTTTTTAGAGAATTGCAAAGTAAAAGAGGTTTTCACATCTCAAGAAAAAGCAATTGTGAGACTAGCAAACAATAAAGAGTTCAACTGCAAAGTCATTGTTGGAGCGGGGGGTGCTTATGATGTTGTCGCAAAATATCTAAGAAAAAAAGAGAGGCAAAAAGAAAAACGGGGAAAGGATATTGGCTTGGCAGTTGTTGAAGAATTTGAAGTTGGAAAGGAGTTCATAGATAAAGTATATGGTAAAGAAAGAACATCAATGATTAATTTGAAACACGCAAATCTAAACGGCTACGCCTGGGTTTTTTCAAAACATGACGTTCTTAATATCGGCTATGGGGGATTCAATGATGAAATGAAGAGGATTGATATAAAAAAGGAGTTTGAAAACTATCTTGATTTCTTAAAGAAGAACGGATATTTACCAAAGTGGGTTGAGTCAAAAAAATTAAAGGGAGCACCTCTTCCATATATAGGAAGCATGAAAAAGGCATACTCGGATCGAGTAGTCATAGTAGGAGATGCGGCAGGTTTTGTTTCACCTTTAACTGGAGAAGGTATTCACTATGCAATAGATTCGGGAAAAATCGCCTCTGAAGTAATATCCAAAGCTTTAGAAAAAGAGGATTTCAGTGCACAATCCCTTAAAATCTACCAAAATATTTTGGCTAAGAGCTGGAGAAAGGACTTAGAAGCTCTGAGATTTTTTCATAGAATGCTTATGAAATGGCCTGAAAAAATTGTGAAATATGGAAGCAAGGACGAAAAATTGAAAAAGATTTTTACCAATCTCTTTGTTGGAGACATAAGTACAAGCGGAATGAAATGGAGAATTGCTTCAAGAATAGTAATGGATTTCCTCATTTATGATGTATTCAGGAGAGGATAAAAAAACTATATTTAGATGCTGAACATCCAAAAAACTTATTTCCCCTTTCCTTTTTCGAAAATATTTAATAGGCATATTACTTGTTGATAGCCGTGGCAGTTGGGAAGGGGGCAATATCTATTTTGATTGGTGTACCTTTGATGAAAATGGAGATGAAACACCCCCCGATGATGGAACTGGCGAAGAAACACCCGGTTTTGAAGTACTAACAGTTATCGGCGCACTTGATATAGCATTCATAATTTTGAGGAGGAAAAAATAAACATGTTTTTTCCCTTTTTTTTGATTTTTTTAAAAGCGGTATTTTTCTTTATTTTCCTTCTGTAAAAACACAGATATAGGGCATTATTTCATTTTTTCCCAGTAATGCAGATCTTTGCTTGGCGGATTTTCCCCTCTTTTGTATTTTCCACCCCATACATTCAAACCAGCTTTTTCATCTTCATCTATCTTCTTTTGAATCATTTTCAACATCTTTGGATCATCCATTCCAAGTTGCTTCATTTTCTGAGGCGTTGGAACACCATTAGGGGTCCATCCTCTACGATGGTACACAGCATCCGCGAGTTTTTGGTATTGATCCTGCTTGTAATCATAAAGTAGCTTCATTTTCTTTTCTATATCCATATCCTCTACTTCTTTTTCAGATAGTCCAAGTATTTCTACAAGCTGTTTATCATAACGTTCTTTTCTTGAGACGTATTCCATTTTGGTAACTGGCCCCATCGAACGATATGGGATCCAATCATCCTTTCTACGTCCCCGCCCCATCCATACGTTCATTGCACGCTGCCAGTTATAACATCGCTCACTTTGTAGTATTAATTCCTCCTTGTCAACATTCCATCCGGTTATTGCATTTTGTAACTCTACATAGTTTTGAACATGTTCTGGAACTTTGGATGGATCATCGGTTTCAGCATTGTTCGCAGGCTCAACATCATTCCAAGGTAGCTTACAAAGCCCGTTAAGTCCAAACCATGTTCTCCACATTGGGAAGTAATGAAGCGCTTCTGCTTTATCCGCGAACGTAGGTATTGCATTGTTAACCATATCCATAAAGAAAATCCAGGCTTCATCATGCTGTGGTCCCTTAAGAGTCAGACCGTATCCCCCCTGCATGGCAAGTGATTCCTTTGTTACATACTCGGAATATTCAAGCCCCTTGCTTTCCATACCTGTATCTTCAATGAGCTGTTTATCCCCCCACCCCTTCTCAGTGAGCCAATCCTTTACCCGACGTATACCCTTTGCTGCAACACCTACAAACTCACCCTTGTCCCCTCGTGCTATACGGTGCATGAACTCAAGTGTAGCTTCTGCATTGCCAAAGCAGAGTTCAAGGCCATCACATCTCTCTTTATTTAGGATGCCGTATTCATACATTTCCATATAAAAAGCTATAGCAGTACCAGTGGAGATTGTATCAAGACCATAGGTATCACAGTAAAAATTAAACTCAAGAACCCAAAGAGGATCCCAAAGGCTCATGTTTGCTCCGCAACCAAGAGTTTCATATTCTGGACCATCAACAGTTACTTTTTGTCCCTTATATGGACCAGTCATAACTGTGAATCCATCAACCGTTTTTGCACAAGCCATGGTACAGCCATGCCAACATCCATCGGGAATTACCTTGGTAAACAGTTTGTAAAAATTAGGTGAATAGATTTTAGATGCTTTAGGAAAACTGCCAAACCGATAATTCTCTGTAGGAAGTAAATCATATTCGTCCATTATTTCGACAAGATGGCCTGTTCCTACAGTACGCATGTTGCACTGATATCTATCAAGGTCTCTGATTTCCTTGTGAATTTTGTTTCCTAACTTAGCAAGAGTCACTGGATCATCAGGGTTATTTTGCAGTCCACTGAATTTTTCTACTTTCGCTACGACTGCTTTAATTTTCTTATCACGTAAAACCGTCCCAAGTCCCCCTCTACCGGCTTGTTTCATACGTGCGACTTTTCTTCTAATATCCCAAAATGAGAAATTAAGACATCCCCAATAGCTGTGTTCGGCTGCGGTCCCTGCAGAAACAACAGATACATTCTGCCTAGATCTTTCATTATCCTCAGAAGCATACATATGGGTGAGTTGTTCATTAACTAAATGCGAATCTGTTTCTTCAAGAGGAGCTGTTTCTATGCTAATTTTTCTTTTCTCACCATCTATAACAATTACGACATCTTCCTTTGCTTTACCCTGGATTTCAACTGCATCAAAACCTGAAAATTTAAGATATGGACCAAAAAACCCTCCAACGTTACTATCGCAGATTATATCAGTAGACGGAGAGATCGTTAGACACAGGGATTTTCCGCAACCAGGATACTGGGTTATCCCGCAAAATGGACCAGTTGTGATAATCAGATTGTTTTCCTCGCTATCCCAGCGTGTTGTGGGTTTAATAGAATCCCATAATAATTTCAATCCAAATCCACGTCCACCAGTGAATTTTTTCTTCATGCCTTCAGTGACTTTTTTCTCTTTGATTTGATTGGCGATAAGATTTATATAAAGCGTACGATTTGCAAATCCTTTCTTTATCTCTCCTTTTTTGTAATCATATTCAGCGAGAACTTTATGTGATGATTTAATCTTTTTAATATTCCATTTATGTTTAGTATTACCAGTCTCATATTCTTCAATTGGTATCTGTCCTTCCGCCATTTTCTACGCCCCCTGTTTATGATAAACTATTTCTTTTATGTCGTCGATTTTTACTTCAATAAGTTCAAGTGCTTTTTCAGGACATGCACGAACGCAAGCACCACAGGAGATACATTTAAATGGTTCAATTCTAGCATCAGATTTTGCCATTGCATCAATAGGACAGAAGCCGACACAAGCCTGGCACCCAATACATGTATTTTTATCAAGTGTCACAATGCCATTTTTTCTTCTTGCAAGTGCCCCTACTGGACACATATCGATGCACAGACCACACTGATTACAAACCTGTATTTCATAAGACTTACCTTCATGAATGTGAATTGCCGACTTATCTCCACCTTCATCTGTTTTAAAGTGAACTTTTGAACAAGCTTTTTCACATTCTAAACAACCTTTACATTTCTCTGCGTAGAATTTTAGAATTTTAACAATTTTGGGGTTGTCCATATGATTTCCTCGAGTTATTATGCACCCATAAGAAATAGTGCATTTGCTATTACAGCGACCCAACACAGCATAGAAATTACCGCGGCTGTTGGGTAATATATCCGATCTTTGACGTTGTTGATATTGATATCCTTAAGAACAAAAATCGCTGGAATTGTAATTCCACCAACAATTGCGGCCAACAACCCTCTAGCTAGAATCTGTGGCATGAATACAATAAGATTTTCAACATAGAATCCTGCAGATGCAACCATGGGAGTCAAAATCTGTGTTATGACATATCCTCCAACATAACATGAATACGCAGTGACAATTCCCATGCTCAATTTCATAGTAATTGTTTTCAACTCGCTGAAATCTAGTGACATTTTATACCATATGAGTTCAAAGAGCAAACCTTCGGCAGCGATTGCAATTGCAGAACATACAACACATCCACCAAATGGATTAAACAATCGAAGTGCACCGGCCACAAGCCCCATTCCAATTTGCATCCCTCGTCGTTTGAAAAGCATCCTGCTTATCATCATAAGGCCAATGGCAAACACACTGGTCATAAGAGCACCAGATGGCAGACCTGCATCGCCCATGGCAGGTCCAATAATGCATTCGGCAAATCCCCACAACGATCCAAGTACAATTATTCCTGCAAATAGTTTCATTTTTTCCATATTAAATCACCTCAATTTTTACAATATTTTTGATTCTGTATGCCTTTGGTAAATCAGAAAAGACAGTCATACCATCCTTGGTAAGAAGACCTTCTTGCATGTTCTCCCAGGTTACTGTTTTCTGATATCCATCATCTCCAATTATGGTGTATTCATGGCACTCTAGGCACCCAACACCAGTTTTTATGATGAGATCATCAAGTGCAATTCCAGAAAAATTCAATGAATCGAAGGTTCGTGGTTCAGCAATAAAGAATATTTGGTCAATGGTGTATTGCTGACCATTAATGGTAATATTATCTGTGTCAGTTTGTGTTGCGTAGACATAAGCAGAAGAACCTGCTCCAATTAAAATCACAATCATTGCCGCAAGCGGTATGAGTTTTTCCTTCCCCATAATCATCGGTGCACGGATGCAATCAGGTCTATTTAAAAATTATGACTAGGGGTCAGAGGTATCTTTGAAAAATTAAGTGAAATCAGGTAGTCGCATTGAAAGCTTTAAAAAATGCAAAAATGCTTGCTATTTACCACCATCTTCCCCTTTTTTGATATACCTCAATAAAGTTCTCTATTGTTCTATCATAGGTTTTTTCTACATCATTTGGGAAGAAACATGCCGGAACTTCTCCCCGACTCCAGTGGTAACTTAAACATTCACAGCAAATGCCTTTTTTATTACATGGATAACTACAGTTACAATTTGTTTTATTTTCTTCTACTTTGCATTCTGACAAGTTTTACACCCCCATTATTTTTTTCCAACTAATTCTTTAAACTTTTCCTCATCGATAATATTTAGTCCTAATTTTTCTGCTTTTTTATACTTAGAGCCGGGTTTATCACCCACCACAACATAATCAATGTCTTTACTTATAGAGGATGACACAATTCCCCCAACTTGTTTTACCAGGTCAGATGCATCATGACGAGAAATGCTAGATAACTTTCCAGTAAAAACAAATTTTTTTCCTTGAAAAGGCAATTGTGTCTTTTTTTCCTCATGAGTTTTGACTCCCATATCTTTTAGCCGCTTTATTAGCTCTATGTTTTCATCAGTTGCAAAAAACGTTCCAACCGCCTCGGCAGTTTTATCACCTAGTCCATCAATTCCCATAAGTTCTTCTGGTGATACCTTCGCAAGATCATCTATGGAATTATATTTTGATGCTAGCAACTGTGCGGCATATTTTCCAACGTGACGGATACCTAGCCCATAAATCAAACGAGAAAGATCCTGTTTTTTACTATTATTTATTGAATCAATAAGATTCTGGGCAGATTTGTCTTTAAAACCTTCTAGTGTAAGAATATCTTCCTTCTTGAGAAAATACAAATCAGCAATATTGTCTATCAAATTTTTTTCTATTAGCTTATCAATCGTCGATCCGCCTAGATGATCAATATCCATGGCGTCACGTGACGCATAGTACTTCACACGCCACTTAAGACGAGCAGGACACATACGATTTGAGCATCGTATTGCAACCTCACCTTCAACATGAGAAATCTCTGAACCACACACAGGGCATTTTTTGGGAATATCTTTCTGCTTTTCATTTCCCGTTCTTTTTTCCTTTATGCTTTTTACAACCTGAGGTATAACATCCCCACTGCGTTCTACAAGTACCCAATCTCCAATACGGATATCCTTACGTCTTATCTCATCAAAATTATGCAATGTAGCACGTGAAACAGTTACACCTCCAACTTTGACTGGCCCAAGAACGGCTACTGGTGTAAGAGCACCAGTTCTGCCGACTTGTATAACTATATCCCTTAACTGGGTAGTAGCCTGCTTAGCTGCAAATTTATAAGATATTGCCCAGCGAGGATTCTTTGATGTCTCCCCAAGTTCCTTTTGCTTGGATAATGAATTTACTTTTATCACAGCACCATCAATTTCGTAATCAAGTACATCCCGTTTTTTTTCCAGATCATTGCAATACCCGATAACTCCTTCTATATTTTCTACTTTTTTTGCTAAGGGATTAACGCGAAAACCCGCTTCCCTCAAAGCTTCTAAACTCTCGTTGTGGGTAGAAAAACGCACATCAGAATGGGAAATAACATAGATGAAACTGTCCAGTGGCCGTGATTCTACAATCCTGGGATCAAGCTGCCGTACTGAACCAGCAGTTGCATTACGCGGATTTGCAAAAACAGGTTCTCTCTTTTTTTCCTGTTCTTTGTTAAGTTTTTTAAATCCCTTTAAAGACATATAAACTTCGCCTCGTACTTCCACGTTTTTTAACTTGCCCCCCATGAGTCGTAGAGGTATGCTACGTATGGTTTTCAGATTAGATGTTACATCATCTCCCTTTACACCATCACCACGTGTTGCTCCCCTTACAAGAATACTGTTTTCGTAAAGTAACGCAACTCCAATGCCATCGATCTTGGGCTCAACAACATATTCAACCTCCCCAATGTTTTTTTTGACCCGTTCGTCAAACTCATTTAATTCATCATAATTGTATGTGTTATCAAGCGACAACATTGGCATCTTGTGTTTTACACTTGTGAAACCATCAACCGGCTCTCCACCAACTCTTTGAGTAGGAGAATCAGGGGCGATCAAATCGGGATACTCCAACTCCAGCTTCTCAAGTTTTTTTAACAATTGATCAAATTCATAATCAGAAATCACAGGATCGTTTTTTACATAATACTTGTAATTGTGATAGTTTATTTCTTCACCAAGCCGCTTTATTTCCTTCTTAACTTCCTTTTTGCTCATTGTCTTATTCACATCCAAGTATTTTTTCAATCTCTTTGAGAGAATATGTATTCAGAATATCTTTTTTTTCTAACCACCCGCGTCTGGCAGTTGCAACGCCAAAATGCATAAATGGTAAATTGACAGCACTATGTGAGTCAGTACCAATAACAAATTTTACACCCCGTTCTTTAGCAAGTTTAGAATGTACATCATTAAGATCCAATCGATCGGGAAACGAGTTAATCTCTAGATATGTATCAGTTTCTCTGGCAGCATCAAAAATTTTTTCCATATCAATATC
>CAZXHI010000141.1:0-8138 GCA_964640555.1 uncultured Thermoplasmatales archaeon
TTCCCCCTACCAAAAAATGTACGTCTTTTAACTTTAGTTGGTTTCTTAGCTGTTTTTTCCTTTTCATTCTGTCCAGTCAATTTCCCCTTATATTCTTCTCTTGCAAAATGAATCGGTTTCCGCTCTTTGCGTTCTAGTAAAAACTTATGCTTACCAGGATCTTTCAATTCGATTTTAGTTGAAAATCGTTTTTGATTTCCATTATCCTCTATTTTGATTTTAGCCTTAATATTTGACAAAATCTCGTCTACCTTGCGCTCTATATCGGAGATATCCCTACGGTTGGTAGTGGAAGAAGAATCTTTTTTGTTGCCAACTTTACCCTCTTCCTTCAGGGTAGTTCCCTCCTGATTAAAAATAACTCTATCGATTCTTCAAACTCTCGATTATTTAGCATCCACATCCCTTTCTGGGCCTCTAATTCATACTATTTGACAACAAATTTTCATCAAGATTAACCGCAATTATTGCTAGACCCCATATGCATCTCATCCGTTGGCTATTGATATATTTCACTTGCTATTTATATCTTTCTTTTAGTTAATGAGAGGCATATTTTTAGACAAGTTTATAACGAGTTTTTCAATTGTAAAAAATAGTGGGCCTATAAGGTAGCCTGGATATCCTACCGGCCTTCGGAGCCGGTAACTGGGGTTCGAATCCCCATAGGTCCGTACGATTTATCCTCATTGAAAACTTGAATCAATGTTTTACGCAACCATGTAAAAATTAACGTTACATCACTCAATTTCTTTTAATACTTTCATTGCCATATCAAGTGCACCATTGTAATTTACGATTTTTACTTCGCTCTCGACCAAAAGTTTTGCTCCCAGTATCTCATCTACCGTATTGCTTACAAATTCATAATCTAGATTCTCTTCAAATCTTTCAAAATCGCGCCTGCATTCTGCACATTTAAACACTTTATCCATACTCATCCCACCACCATGTTCAAATTTACCACAAATCATACAGATCTTAGGTTCTCCCAATTTCACCTCAATTTTATAATTCGGATGCTCAGATTCCCAAGCATTCTCTGAAAAAGGCGCTAATTCCTCTTTAACTATACTATTCAGATTCTTTTTATTTAAGACCTGCACATCCTTCTTTTTATGGGTTTTTCTCCTATAATGACCCATTTTTCCACCCTCAACCTACAATACTACAATATCTTTTAATTTATAAATCTATTTTCCTACTAAATTGCAAATTTACAACTTGTAACCTTTAAGTAAAAGACAACCTAATTATAAGTTGAAGAAAACTAGGCCTGTACTAGCCATCATGTCATTATTTCAATCTGACAATTTTACACAAAACATTTATATATAGTGATATGCAAAGTATAGCATAGAGGGATCTGGATGACTTTGTGTTATTTTCCCTTCCATCCTTTCCCATCCAACAGCCAGGTTCCTCACCCTCTCTCCCTATATAACTAAATTTTTTGCATATCATTTTTCTGATTAAAAATTAAAACAACACTAGTGTAATACTATTTAGAAGAAGAACAAAAAAATTAAGAAAAGGTTCCCCTAAGTTTCCGCCTTTCTATCTTTACATCCGAAGGAGATACAATCATCAGGTTATTCCCAATCCCTGCAATGTCTCCATTAATCTCACCAGTTAACTTCTTTAGATCAGCGGTTATTCTTTTTAGTATTACTTCTTCCTCCGCAATTGGCGAAAAATCAAGAATTAACAAATTTCCACCATATATGTAATCGGTAAACTCTTTCAAATCTTCATATCTCTGAATTTCTCCTACCCTAACATGCATCTTAGCAGGTGCTGTTTGGTCCCCTGATGAATAAACATACTTCTCAAGATCAACATATCCCTTTACATCACCAGTCTTTTTATCGCCAAAAATCTTATTGACTATTCCCATGAAAATACCACGCTCCTGAATTTAACCAATATCCTAAAATATATTTGTCTTTATAAGTATTTGGGCTGGGTATATATGCATTTGAATATGTATCTAGTCATCTTATTCAATTACAATTGGTAAAGTCATCGATAATCTCCAAACTGTGAAGTTGCTCTCACAAATTTTTGGTGACAAGATTCCATAGCACATCACCAACATAGTGAATAATCTTTACAGATTTACCTTGACTTTCCGATATCATCTGCTTGCCATTCATAATAGCAATTCCAACAGCAAGTGGTTTATGGTGTTTCTCATCACATATCCAAACTTGATCACCTTCAATGATATTTTCGTCGGCATCAACTATCCCTGGCGACATAACATCTGCACCATTGGTAACAAACTTGACAGCACCCATATCAACCACTACAAAATTCTCCTTTGGTTTATATCTGTACAGACCGTGTAATATAAAAATGATCTCATTTTCGTAAATCATAAAACATGGTTCATCATCCACAAATACTATCTTTATTCCTTTGACGTCACCTGTTTCCACTGATACTTCCTCATCAAAAAAATCACAAGTAAATGTTTCTTTAAGCTTGTTTTGTATACCTCTTACTTCCTTTCTTTTTAGACGATGTCTATTTCTTATTTTTGTGGGCATGCATTTAAGCCATTTCGATATTTCCTTTTAATATTTACTATATATTCCTAAATCCTCACGGGCATTCACCACATATTTAGAGCCCAAATCCTTATAAATGGAGTGTATATTTCGTGTCTCCTGGGTAATCTATATGGATAAACCGCTTAAGGTATTACATGCAAGTCTTAACAAACGAGTGATGGTAGAGCTGCGAAGTGGAAGGGGATACCATGGAACGTTAGATGGATATGATGTTCCACATATGAATCTCGTTATCAAAAATGCAGATGAAATAGTAAACGGAGAATCACTTACTAAACATAACACAATTATTGTAAGGGGAGATAATATTATTTACGTATCACCATAGAGGAGTAGTTTGATATGACAAAAGGAACAGCATCTAAAATGGGCGGTAAAAAAACCCACATTGCTTGTAGACGATGTGGCAAACATGCATTTCATGTGCAAAAAAGAGTATGCGCCGCTTGCGGATTTGGAGAAACAAGCAAACTCAGACGTTACAACTGGGCTAAAAGTAAGTAAAATGTGATGTTTTCACTTATTGTCTTTTTTAGTTTTTCTATAATGATCTAGAGACCAACATCCATTTTTACCCCAAATTGAGCCATATATTCTTATTTCAACATAGAGGGCTACAACAATTATGATAGCAAATAAGATAAAACCAAATGGTTTTGGCACGTCTAGTAAAATCTGTAAAAGAACAAACGTATCTAAAAGCATTATAAAAATAATGAAAATACATCTTAAAATCTCTTGAGAAAATGGCCTCAACATAATTTTTTCAATACTTTCCTTTCTTCTCTTTGAAACTCTTAATAACATACTATCAAAAGCTTCATGTCTTGATTCCAAAACTGACTTACTTCTTCTCTTTTTCATTGTTAACATAATATCAAACAATTGGAGATTTTAATAGAGTATATTAAAATTTTAGTAAAGATGACATGAAACAAAATGCCCTTTAGTAACTTCTTTTAATTCCGGTTCAACTTTTGAACATTTGAGCATACATTTCGAGCATCTTGGGTGAAATCTACAGCCAGATGGGGGATTTATGGGACTTGGTACATCACCCATCAAAATCTTTGATTTTTTTACAAATTTTGGGTCAGGCACAGGTATAGAAGTAAGTAATGCTTCAGTATAAGGATGTTTGGGATTATCGAATAATTCTTTCTTCTGGGCTAATTCTACTATCTTGCCTAGATACATAACACCGACTCTATCACTAATATGTTTTATCACACTCAAATCATGAGCAATAAATAACAGAGTGAGCCCAAATTCCTTCTGCAAATCCTTCAGCAAATTAATGATCTGGGCTTGAATGGAAACATCCAAAGCAGACACAGGTTCATCGGCAACTATAAATTTTGGATTTGTTGCAAGAGCTCTAGCAATCCCTATTCTCTGTCTTTGCCCTCCACTAAATTCGTGAGGATATCTGTTTATTTGATCCTGTGTTAATCCAACCTTCTCCATAAGTTCAATTATTTTGTTTTCCTTTTCTTCCTTAGAGACAATATTATGTACTACCATTGGTTCAGCAATAGTTGACCCTATAGCCATCCTTGGATCTAGAGAACCAAAGGGATCTTGATATATTATCATCATTTTTCTTCTAAACTCTTTCATCTCTTTTTGGTTCAAGTGGGTTATATCATTACCTTCAAAATAGATACTACCTTCAGTAGGATCTATCAACCTCAAGATTAATTTTCCACAAGTGGTTTTGCCACATCCGGATTCTCCAACAAGGCCAAGAATTTCTCTCTCTTTTATGTACAAACTTACATTATCTAAGGCTCTAACAGCCTCTTTTTTTCTGAACGGCCCCCCACCAGTCCAAAAGTATTTTTTTAGGTTCTTAATTTCCACCAATTTTTCCATTTATTTATTGCTCCCAATCGAATGGCATCTTACCAGATGGTTTTTTTCTACCTCAATTAATTTTGGTAGTTTCTTAGTGCATCTTTCAAAACAAAAATCGCATCTTGGATGAAAGGGGCATCCAGAAGACATATTTAGGAGATTTGGTACTAAACCCTTGATTATTTCTAGTCTTTCAATATCTATATCAAGCCTCGGTATCGATTTCATTAACCCTCTTGTATATGGATGTAACGGATTGTGAAAGAGCGTATTTACATCAGTGTGTTCTACAATATGTCCAGCATACATTACAGCGACGTTGTCACACGTTTCTGCAATTACTCCCAAATCATGAGTTATCAACAATACTGACGTACCAAATTTCTTTCTCAATTCATCGATCAATCTTAAAATTTGGGCTTGAATGGTAACATCTAAAGCAGTTGAAGGTTCATCTGCTATAAGAAGTGCTGGATTGCACGACAATGCCATCGCGATCATCGCTCGTTGTTTCATTCCTCCAGATAATTCATGAGGATATTCATTTATTCTTTTTTCTGGATCTGGTATTCCAACTGTTCTCAAAGATTCAATCGCCTTTTCTCTTGCTTCATTTTTTTTCAGCCCTTGATGCAATTTGATAACTTCTGCAATCTCATCACCTATTGTAAACATGGGATCTAAAGAAGTCATAGGTTCCTGGAAAATCATAGATATTTTTCTTCCTCTTATTTTTCTCATTTCTTTTTCATCTAAATCTAAAAGATTTTTCCCTTCTAAAAGAATTTTTCCACTTACAATTTTACCAGGGGGAGTTGGTATTAATCTCATTATTGAAAGAGCTGTTACGCTTTTTCCACATCCGGATTCACCAACAAGACCTAAAGTCTCTCCTTTTTTGATTCTTATATTGATATCATCAACAGCCTTAACGGTACCTTCATGTGTGAAAAAGTATGTTTTTAATCCATTTATTCTAAGTAACTCTTCCATGTTATTATCCTATGTTTTTAGTCTTGGGTCTAAAATATCTCTTAAACCATCTCCCAATAAGTTTAGTCCTAATACTGCAAATATTATTGCTATACCTGGAAAGGTTGCAGCCCACCATGCTCCACTAACTATATAGAATCGACTTTCTGATAGCATTGCTCCCCATTCGGGAGCTGGTGGTTGTGCTCCTAAACCAAGAAATCCTAGTGCTGCAGCATCAAGAATTGCACTAGCCATCATAAGAGTCCCATATACAATGATCGGGGCTAAACTATTTGGTAATACATGACGTATGACGATTCTCCAATTACTTGATCCTATTGCTCTCTGTGCTTCTATATATTCTGTTTCTTTGACATATAATACTGATCCTCGGATAATTCTAGCCATTTGAGGGGAATAAACTATACCTATGGCTATCATAGCTTTATCTAATCCTTGGCCTATTACTGCAACAATTACAATTGCTAATAATAAACCTGGAAATGAAAACATAATATCAACTATTCTCATTAGGATGCTATCTATCCATCCTCCGTAATATCCAGCTGTTACACCAAGAGCTATACCTAGAAGTGTTGCAATTCCAACTGCGACAAAACCAACAGTCAGACTAATCCTAGCTCCATATAGTATTCTACTTAGTATACATCTGCCAAGCATATCAGTTCCTAATGGATAATTTTCTAGCCCTTCTTCACTCCAAGATCCAGGTTTAAGACTATTTTCTAGTTCAGGTGGAGATGGTGTCGGGTCATTAGGAGCAATAAAATTTGCAAATATTGCACAAAAAACAAGTAATAATATAAGAATTAGGCCAAATACTGCAGATTTGTTATATCTGAATCTCCTTATCATCTCCTCTGTTTTGGTTTCTCTTTTTCCACTAATTTTTTTTTTGAAAATTAAATTATTTATTGATGAATACAGATTACGAAATTGAAATATTCTAGCAATTTTTTGGTATTTTACCTTGTTTTTAATTTTCATTTTCCTCTTCATTCATAGTGAATTCTTGGATCAATATAGGTATAGAAAATATCAGTTATTAAATTTACAATTACAAAGATTATCGCGAAAATTAGTATTGATCCTACTACAAGTGGATAATCTCTTTCATATACTGCTTCAACAACAAGTCTGCCTAAACCTGGCCATGAAAAAACAGTTTCTGTTAGAATAGCTCCAGCGAGCAATAAACCAGTATTTAATCCTATAACAGTTACAACAGGTACCATTGCATTTCTTACTGCATGTTTATATATAACCGCTCGTTCAGAAAGTCCTTTTGCTCTTTCGGTTCTTATAAAATCCTGTCTTAGAACCTCAAGCATACTGGATCTTGTAACCCTTGCAATCATAGCCATTGGTATTGTTCCTAAGGCTATTGCTGGTAAAATCAAATGACGGAGTACACTAATTAAGGCTTCAAGATTACCAGTTATGATACTATCGAATACCATAAAACCTGTGATTTTTTGATATGGGATTAGTAAATCAATACGACCTCCAATAGGTAGCCAGCCTAGCCATACCCCAAAAATCATCATTAGCATGATTCCAAGCCAAAAAACAGGCATTGATATACCAAACAAAGCAATCCCCATAAATGTATAATCAGTTATAGAATACTGTTTTGATGCAGATATCACTCCAGCAATTCCACCAATTAATATGGCAAATAGCATAGCTGCTATGCTAAGTTCAACTGTGTTTGGGAGTCTATCAAATATTTCTTTTGATACTTGTTCATGTGTTGTAATCGATCGGCCTAGATCGCCATGTAAAACATCATTTAACCATATAACATATTGTACATAAAGGGGTTCATCTAATCCATATTTTTCTCTTATCTCATTTAGTTGTTCTTGAGTTGCACGTTCTCCAAGCATTGTCCTTGCTGGATCTCCGGGGGCAAGATGAATTAAAGAAAAGGCGATGATTGAAACTCCTATTAAAACAGGAGCGAGCATCGCGAGTCTTTTTATAATATACCATTTCATCTATTTTTTTCTCTCAGCATAAAGTTTTTGCAAGGAGTATACTATTTCTCTATTCAATGGTCACAGGATAGAAGAATCTTCGTGATGTTGGATTTAAAACATACCCTTTCACGTTTGATAAGAATACTACATTCTGATTTGAATGAGCCAGGTATACAAATGGTGCATCTTCGTGAATTGTTACTTGTGCTTCTTCATAGTATTCTGCTCTTTCAGCTTCATCATAGCTTTCTAAAGCCGCTGAAAGCAGAGCTTGTACATCTGTATTGTTGTAAAACGCAACATTTCCTGCAGTGCCAATAGAACATGCATTTGATCCATACAATACGTTCATAAAGTTATCAGGATCTCCGTTGTCGCCGGTCCATCCAAGCAGACACATTGGATGTTCTCCTCCTTCGGTTTCTTCAAGATATGTAGACCAATCCACACTGTAAATTTCTACGATTATATTAACAGCTGCAAGATATGATTGTATGGCTTCTCCGATTTTTGTTGGATCATACATATAAGGTCTGCTAACTGGCATAACCCATAGTGTTGTTTCAAAACCTTCAGAATATCCTGCTTCTTCTAGAAGTTGTTTTGACATTTCAGGGTCATAATCGTAATCTTCTATATCATCGTTATATCCAAGCATAAATGGTGGCATTCCGTTCTTTGCAACTGATGCTGTTCCTTTGTATAAATTATCAACAATTGATTGTTT
>CAZXHI010000142.1:0-5955 GCA_964640555.1 uncultured Thermoplasmatales archaeon
TGCATTACTTTCAAAGTGTTGTCATCTAACGATTCAATCCCATAGGTAATAAAAACACATCCCGCCTCCTTCATTTTTTTAATAACATCAATGTCTGCATAATTTAACCTGCCATTACAATCCCAATCTATATCAAGTTCAGCATCAATAAAAGATTCACATAACTCAAGAGTTCGTTTTCTTGAACTCATCAATAACTCATCTGAAAAATGAATATATGTAATGTTATATTTTTCTTTTAGCAATTTTATCTCTTCTATTATGCTTTCTGCTGAACGTGGTCTAAATCCTTTGTCAAGTCTGTAACAAAAATTGCACTTGAAGGTACACCCTCTTCCAGATAATACCGACATAACTTTTTGATTTGGTTTAACATGTGGAGTCCTTAATAATGAATAATGTGACATGTCAAATAAATCATAAGCAGGAAATGGAATACTGTCTATGTTACTTATCAGCTCTCTTCTTTTAGTTCTAACATATTTCTTGTTTTTATCTATATATGCAATACCATCAACAGAATTGTAATTTTCCTTCTTATTTTCAAATTGTTCTAACAATTCTACAAAAGTGTTCTCCCCTTCACCTATACAAATGAAATCAGCATTTGTTTTACGCAAAAAGAACTTTGGATCAGGAGCAGAACCATGTCCACCTAAAAGGTATCTGAACCTTTTTCTATTAACAGAAGTATTAATAGCATCAGAAAGTTTCAATAGTTTTTTGTACTGGTAATACCCTGCAATGATACTTACTACAACAACATCTATTTCATTTTTATCCAAGTAATCTGTTAGATGTTTCTCCGGCCAATGATAAACATCTTGTTGATATACTTTTATTTCATGCCCTTTTTCCCTTGCAACTGCTGATAGATATGCCAACCCATGTGGAAACCAACTAATATGCATTTCGTTATCATATACAACCATTAATATTTTCATTTTAAATCACTATAAAGGATCTCCGCAATTTTAAAATCTAAAGGGGTGTCTATATCTAAGGACTCTCTTTCATCTAACTTAAAAAAATAAGGTTTTTTTCCCATAATACTCTTGTATTTTATCATATCTTCTCTGGAGATCAAAGAGATGGCAAAATTCAAACCTACAATATTTGGTAAATCTTGTGAACGAACATGTTTATCTGGAGTGTAGTTTATTGGTTTCCCGTCTAACCACAAATATTCTTTAACATCATGACACGAAACAAGGCTATCAATTTCACCATAGTTCTCTTTAAAAAGAGACAATGCCTTTTGATAAGATTCTTCTCTTATCAACGGATTGGTGACATTTGTATAAGCAACATATTCATAATCAAAATTTTCTGCCATATTTTTGTAAACATCACTCATCAAAACATCGTCTCTTGTATAATATTCATCTCTTTTAACTGTGACAACATTATGTCTTTTTGCCATACTAATTAACTTTTCAGAATTTGTGTTCACAACTACTTTTTTAAATACCCTTTTTAACTGTTCAATTTTCAAATCGAATAGATTAGTACCGCAAAAAGAACGAATGTTCTTATCCGGGACTCTATTAGATTTCTCTTTTACTGCAACTAATGCAACTATTTCCATAAAGATCACACAAATTCTTTTTTCATTTCTTCTATTGTTTCTGGAATAAGGATACCTGCTCTTTCAAACTCTCTTATCATTACAGGTTTTAACTCATCTGTTGTTTCATACAATCTTATCAGAGAAATAACTTTTCCACTTGTATATTTCTTTGCTTTTATCAGTGACATAGAATTATAACCAATTACATATTCCCAAGGATGGAACATGAGTGTCTCCGACAAGATTTCTGGGGGCAAAATATTCTTTGTTTCTTTCATTTTTCCGTAAATAGTTTTTTGTCTTGGATGGGTTTTTACAACAAGTGAGTCTTGTTTCAAAACACTCATTAATTCATTTGTTACTTTTGTTACCGAATCAAAATTAGCACCGTGCAGATGAGGGGCACTACCAACGAATAATGTTTTGAATCTTTTAGGTATGTTTTCTCTAAATCTTTCTGGGATGTCGGCATCTCCTATCTCTCTTTCCATACGGACATCTTCTATACCCAACCTTGCGTAATCGAAGTTCCAAACCATTGAGCCAAATCTAACTGTTATATAGTTTGGAACGCCAAGAATCCATTGAGCATATTTTTGCATAACAAAAGCGAAGATACCCCTTCCCCTTTTGAAATAGGTTTTGTTTCTGAAAAGAGGATTTTGTGGATACACCACAGTTACCTTGCTTCCTCTTTTCCTTAACTTGGTTATGCAATAGAAATAAGAGATAGAATGAGCCACAAAAAACAAATAAACATTACATCCTTCATAATGAGAGAAAATTTCTTTATACTCCTTTCTTAGTTTTAACGTGTTGGTTATTAGTTTTCTTTTTGAGGTTTTTGTGATTAGATGACGAACATCTGGGCTAATTATTTTTGTATCCTGATAGTATTTTTTTAGGAAAGGTTTTAGTTCTTCAGGAACTACAAAGACTAAGTTATCTAATTTTTTTTCTGTTAAGAAAGGTATTAATTTATCGAATATTTGAAATGGCGCACTTAGGAATATTAGATTAGCTTTTTGCTTCATTTCTTCTTCTCCACTCCTTGAGACTTTTATTCCCTTTATAGCATGTAGACACATCTCTTCTAGGTGTCATATAGTCACCATATGTCTCTTTTAGAATATTATCATAACCAGAAGGAACATAGACAGATACGCCATCCATGTCTTTGGTAAAAAAAGAATGATAATCAGTTAAAGGTCCTTTATACGTCTTTTTTCTAAAATTACTATTAAGTTCGATCAATTTTTTCTGTAAGAAAAATGGTAGAGAACGAATAAACGGAAAAAGATAATATTCTCCCACATTCAATAATTTTAGGACCCAATTTTCCTCACATTCCCACATTTTTCCGTTTAGAGAAATAAATGGATGAAGACATACATGACTCTTTCCACTCTTTATTTTAAAATAGAGATTGCTACAAACAAGAACATCATCTAAAGGAAGAAGAATTTCAAGAATTTTTGCAGCATCCTCAACAAAGAACCCCATATCATAGTCATCATCGTATTCTATACGTTTTCCTTCTCTGATTAATCCAAGAAGAGTACCAAAGTCAACCCACCATCGAACTTCTGAATCATTTAGTTTATTTGCTACTACTTTAAACAGTGAATCAACATTCATGTTTACACCTCAAAGATTGAGTCCTTCATCATTCACCACTTTTTCTTTTTTCATCCAACATTATCCTATTAATTTCCATAACTGATTTGAACAAAATGTCTTTTTCACAACTTGCTAATTCTTGTGTGTCTTTTGGTAGACAATATCCTTCAAAAGGTCTTCCAGGTGTTAAATATCTTGATGCGCATCTTGGATCTATCTTTATTGCATCCATCACAGCATTAAAATTAATATTATATTCTCTACAAATAAGCATTATTTGATTTGCGAAACTTATTTTAGTTGATGCCAGGGCATTTGCCACTAATTTTATTGCAACTGCTTCCTCTGGCATTACAAGCAACATATCTTCTGGATTGTGCCATCTACATACATCAAGAATCTTATTTGCAGTTGATTTTGATTTATTCTTTGTTCCTATTACCGTCATTTCTGGTTTGAGTGTATCAGGTAACGCATGTTTTGCATACAACCATTCTGGAAACACAGCAATCTCAAAATTAAAACGACTCATTGTGTCAATAATATATCCTAACCCCAACGTACTTTTTATTACTGCAAGGCCCCTATAACCATCATCTTGCAATCGTTGTAACGTCCCATCAACCTTACTCATATTGAGTTTTCCATTCTGTGCACCATCTGTTGGAACACATATAAACAACATATCTGTTTCCAACAGTTTACACCATGGATGATTTGTATTTTTGATGTCATAACCATATACGTTTTCAACACCATGATAATACTTCAAAGTTTCATATAATGGCTTTCCAACGGTTCCAATTCCAATTATACCTATTTTCATTTCAACAGCCTCTTATACACATCTATTAGTTTTTCCTTTTCTGATTTCCAATTAAATATTTCAATTGCTATCTTCAATGCATTTTGCCCTAAAGTTTCACATAAATCTGGGTCATCCCTCAATTTTATAATCGCTTTTGTTATAGATTCTTTAGTATGTTTTACAACAATCCCACATTCATATTTATTTACCATATCAGCAGCATAAGTGCCACCCGTTACAATAATGGGCCTCCCACAAACCATTGCCTCAAACTGTTTGTTGAAAACAGTATTTATATGGTTGTTATTTGTTGGATCTACTAATAGTAAAACCACATGCGCCTCTTTTGTTAGTGGGATTATATCTTTAGAATCTATAGTTCCTAAAAAATTAACATTTGGATAACTTGCTACTTTTTTCTCAACTTCATAATATATGCCCTCTTTTTTTCCAGCCAGAGTAAAATTAATATTCAATTCCTTAGTAACATCAAGTATATCTGGGAAAAAACGCCCATGTGTCATTATTCCTATATATACAAGAGTAAAATCATTTTTAGGTTTTGAATAATTTTTATAAACCAAATCCTTACAGTTCATAACAACAGTAACGGGGCATTTTGCTATACCTGAAAAATATTCTTTAAATACTTCATCAATGGTTATTATTTCATCTACATTTTTTACTAGCTTTTTTTCCATACGAAAAGTATATTTTGAAACAAATTTAGGAACGTCTTTTTCTATCATATAACCAAAAATTTCATGTGCATCAAAAACAAGTTTTATTCCTAATTTCTTTTTGAGCCACACACCTATATTCAGAGTGTCTAAATCGTGACAATGTACCACATCAAACATATAATCATTATGAAGTGATACAGCCATACTATACGCTCTTTTCCACCAAAAATAATTTTTAACAATATCGTTAGGCAGATATTTCATTAATCCATCATTGTGTATTCTAATTATGTTCGCTCCATCAATAGTTTCATGTTTAGTATACCCCCTACGTCTATCCCATACGATAACAGTAACTTTATGTCCGTTATCAAGCAAAACTTTTGCTTCTCTTTGAACACGAGGATCAGTTACAAAAGGATTTGATAATATCATCAATATATTCACACGTCTACCTCCATCCAAGGAACTGTTGTTAATTCTGGTATTCTTGGTTTTGGTGGTCCATGCCCCCAAAATCCTTTTTCTCCAAGAATTTCCCCATGATCGGCTGTTACAACAATCTTTCCAAAACGTAAAGAAGGAATAATTTCCTTAACGAAATAAAGTGCGGATTCTAGGTTTTTCTCGTATGCTTTTTGCACTCCCTGTGTTCCAACCAGCCTCCATGCTTCTTCCATATTTGTGCATGGTTCTAACCCTGCTATACGAATTAATCGCCAGAGAGCCTCAGTTCCAAACGTCCTGTGAAATATGGCGGATCCTTTTTTGATGATTTTTGTTTTTATCGTGGGTTTTCTGTTCTTCTTAAAATTATCTAAATTCCTCTTCTGAACCTTTACATTGGGTTTAACTGATAAATAAGGAGCATGTGGTTGAAAGTAGTGAATTACTAACCGTTTATTCGGATAGGACATCGCAACTCGTTTTGCCATCTTGTTGATATACCAAGGAGGTACAGTGCCAAACTCTTCATCCCAACCATCTTTCCAGCAATTTATTACTTTAAAAAAATGTTCTTTTCCGTAAAAAGGGTTTCCACTTATCTTCTTAACAGAATTACACCAAAAGACTGGAGATATATAGATAATGTCTTCATAGTAATCTATAAATGTTTTTTCGAGCCACTCAGGAGTATGTATAGCGGGACTTTTTCTTTTTTCTAAATCACCTTTTAAAAAGGAAGGAACACACTTTTCGAAAGTTTTGTAACGACAAGCATCTAATACAATAAGATATTTCCAATCTGAATCCATTGTATTCTGATGTTTCAT
>CAZXHI010000143.1:0-2773 GCA_964640555.1 uncultured Thermoplasmatales archaeon
ACCAATAACAAATTTTACACCCCGTTCTTTAGCAAGTTTAGAATGTACATCATTAAGATCCAATCGATCGGGAAACGAGTTAATCTCTAGATATGTATCAGTTTCTCTGGCAGCATCAAAAATTTTTTCCATATCAATATCGAAAGGTTCCCTTCTACCGATCATGCGGCAAGTTGGATGAGCAATAAAATCCACATTTTCATTTTCCATACTTTTTACAATTCTCTTAGTTTGCTCCGCTCCACTCATCCCAAACGCAGTGTGAATTCCTACACCGACAAAGTCAAATTTTTTGAGAATCATATCACTATAATCCAGAGATCCATCTGGTTTGATATCACATTCCGTGCCACAAAGGACCTTAAATTCAGATAATTTTTTGTTTATATTTTCAATCGCATTTATTTTTCTAAGAACTTTTTCTTCAGATAAGCCCCGCGCAATTTTTAGGGATTGAGAGTGATCAGCAATGCCGACAAATTCATATCCCATTTTCTGAGCATAGTGTGCCATTGTCTCTATTGAATCAGAACCATCGCTCCAAAGCGAGTGGACATGAAGATCACCTTTTATGTCCCCGTATTTTACAAGATTTGGTAATCTACCATCTAATGCAGCCTCTATCTCACCTCGATTCTCACGTAGTTCGGGTTCAATGTATGAAAGACCAAGCGTGTTGTATATTTCCTCTTCCGTATTTCCAACAACATATTCACCAGTATTTTTATCGAAAAGACCGTACTCATTAAGTTTAAACCCCTTCTTGATAGCAATGCTTCGTATCTTTACATTGTGCTCTTTAGAACCAGTGAAATACTGAAGCGCCGAACCGTAGCTTTCTTTTTTTACAACACGAAGATCAACCTGAAGGCCATCATTTAAAAGAACACTGGTTTTTGTATTACCCTTTAACAATACTCGTTGTACACTAGGGTATTTCACAAAATAATCCATAACTTCATCAGGAAATTCCGAGGAGGTTAATATGTCTAAATCACCAATTGTTTCTTTTTTCCTACGAAGACTGCCTGCAATATCTATTTTTTCAATTCTTTCACATTTTTTAAGATAATTAATGTAGTTGTTTCCATCTACGTAGGCTACGTTAAGCAACACACGTCCACTAGTTTTCTCCCTGAGTTGTATCCCTCTGAGAATGTTTCTTTCGGTTATCTCCCCAAACCCATCTAAATCTCTTAGTTTTCCTGCATTACATGCATTTCTAAGCTCCTCGATAGTCGTTATGCCAAGATTTTTGTACAGAGCAGAGACTTTTCTAGGACCCAATCCTTGAAGTTCCAACAAGGTTAGTACACCCGCCGGGATTTCCTTTTTTAACTTTTCAAAATATTCTAATTTACCTGTTTCTACAATCTCCGTTATCTTTTTAGCAAGAGCCTCACCGACCCCAGGAATGGATTGAAGTCTATATTCATTTGAAACGGCCTCAATATCTTCATCCAGCGTCTCTATTGTCTGTGCGGCTATCCGATATGCTCTGGTTTTAAAAAATATTTCTCCTTTAACATCCAGTAAATCTGCAATTTGATATAATATATCCGCTACAAACCTATTTTTCATAAGTAATTCTCTCTACTTTTTACAAATAAATCATTATTTTTACATTATCTCCATCTTTTATGTTTAATTTCTCTCTCAAAAAATGTGGAGATATAAATTCTAAAATGTTTGAATAATGGCTACGCAGTGGTAAAACAATTGCCCCGTCAGCATTGTTTATAGTTGCACGGAAACATTTAACGCCGCCAAATGTACGATTATCCGTTTCAAATTCATCGATTTGTATTGCATTATAGTTTTTTAACAGCCTTAGCTTGTTTTTCTCTATATGTCTTATTTCAACATTGAGCGTGCCAGGAAAAACAACAAAACCCAACCTCTCTTTGAATTGATCAGCATATCCACTTTGTTCGGTATAGTATCTACCTTCACCCATGCCCGATACAACTTTACCAGTAAAACGGATCTTGTTTGTTAACTCGAAAATTTGTTGATACTGTAGATATTCTTCTTGTAAACTCTCTTCACCCTTACTGGTTATCTGGATAAGTTGTTTTTTTATACCCAACTCCCTAGTTATCATCCCATCTTTGTCCAACTCTAAAAGATACCTAGAAGCCGTCTGCTGGCTAGTCTCAAGCTGTTTTGCCAATTCAAGAGAAGAAATCTCTACCCTATTTTTGGTTGCACCCAGCAATGCAAGTTCCTTTATCATTTGCAAAAGATACGGTTTCATAACTTACTTTTCTCCATTATCACTTAATATTTGCCGCTAGTTTTTCTCCATCGTTGGTAAGAAAATATCTATTACCTTTTTTCTCTATTATTTCCTCTCTGATGAAATCATCTGCAATTCTTATAGCCACGTTACGAATAATGTGGTGTTTTTTTGCAATTCGTTCTATATCTGTCTCACCCGACACAAGTTCGGCAAAGACTGCCCTTCTAAATTTGTTTGAAAGTATGAATCCTTCATCCATGATTTTCACCAACATCTTAATTTACAGGTACCACATAAAGCTTTTTAATTATCATGTTCAAAAAAATCCCTATTATACTCACAGCAGAAGAAATACTAGAGAGAGCATACAATAGATCCAAGAAGATACAGATCAATGATAGAGATGCCTTGTATAAGACCAAGAAAACCACTATAGCAAAAACAGATTCGTTTGCAACAAATGTTATAGCTGCTCTGGAAAAATATGTAAAAGAATTTCCGTCCATTGACCATCTCCCACTGTTTTACCAA
>CAZXHI010000144.1:0-1887 GCA_964640555.1 uncultured Thermoplasmatales archaeon
GGCAAAGATACTTGTTTCACAACAATGACACATATGTGGTCCGTTTACTTAGATACAAAGATAACAGTTGATGGTTGGCATCATACAGGAAAAGGCGTGGTACATATGGTTGGTTATACAGGCAAATATGAATATAATGACGACACCACTCAAATATTTACATTTGATGGAGATGCATTATTCTGTTTTGCCAGGGGGAAATAAGATGAAGAAGAAAATAATTGGAATATTTATTTGTACGCTGTTGATTACAACTGTACTGCCAATAACAGGAACTGTTATTGCTGGAGATGAAAATGATCCTGAGATTGTAGATGATCCCGACACCGATGTTTTTGATTATTTGGACATTATATCCGCATGGTTTTATGAGAATACAGATGAGCCTGATTACTTGTTCACCGCATTAAAAATAAAGGAAATTAATCCCTTACATTTAAAACAGCATTTGACCATCCATTGGGAATATAATGGAGTTGAATGTGCATCTGGCATGCATATCGGTTATGGTAAACCATGGTTTGATTTTAGCGCGGGATATGGTCACGGCTGGTGGTTTCAGGAGCATTATCAGAGAATCGAAGGAGAGTATGATGAGGAAACAGGCATTATTATCTGTAAAATACCTAAAAGCATAATCAACAATCCACAGAAGGATGATGTTTTAACAAATACGTATGCCCTTACTTTTGAACGTTTTGGATTTATTGGAAGAATGGGATTTGATCGATGGGTAGTTACTACTCTAATTTCATTATTATTTCAAAAACATACATGTGATTTTGCACCTAACACAGGATACGGAAGAGATTACATTATTCAATATTAAGGACAAATAGATAGTGAAAAAGAAAATAATTGGAATCTTTGTTTAGTATCTGTTGATTGCAACTGCAATACCTTTAAGTCTAGCAACAAATGAGAATGAACCCAGGGAATCACCTTAGACAATGTCAGGATTTAATTCTGACATTTCAATGAACGAAAGCATTGAGTTTGGAATTTTCTCTAAATCTTTTCCTTACCCTTTTTACACTGATTTTATTTCCGTAAAAAATGCTTGGAATTAATTCAAACAAAAAAGTCATGTAAACGAAATTAAATTTTCTTCAGTTTGAGTTTACCAGCGCCAATCGGCTCTGTACTTATTTTGTTCCCTGGCTGGAAATTATATAAGTCACATACTTGCTTTGGACTTGTAATTGAGATAGGACAATATGTTATACTATATTCATGGTTATGAGTCGAGTCCAGATGGAGCTAAAGGAATTATATTTAAGGAGAAACTAAACGCCAAAGCAATAAAATACCGAGATTGCAAACCAGAAGACATAGTGATCTCCAATTGCCTAAGACGTATTGCTGAAGAGATAAAACATGACAAAGATGCTGTTCTCATCGGTTCATCCCTTGGAGGTTTTCTAGCGGCCAAAACTGCCCTTGAAAATTCAAATGTTAAAAAAATTATACTGCTTAACCCTGCAGTAATCCCTCCATCAATAGATATAAGCACCATCAAAGATATGCCAATGAGCATACTCACTGATATGAAGGATAACAGGCTTTTTAATGAAAAATTAGATGTCGAGATTTTTATATTTGCAGGAACAGAAGATGAAATAGTTCCCCCTAATTGGGTTCTTGAATTTGCAAGGGCACAAGAGGCCACCGTTCGATTTTTACATGATGACCACCGTTTTACACGCAATATAGATAGATTTCCAGGCCTCATTACTGAATTACTGTACAAAAAGCATTAATCATTGAAAAACATTCACCGCTTGATTTACAATGAATGATATCTGGATTGAGAAATACCGGCCAAAGACACTTGATGATGTAGCAGGTCAAAGTGAAATAATCGAACGGTTAAAGGCATATGCAAAA
>CAZXHI010000145.1:0-14775 GCA_964640555.1 uncultured Thermoplasmatales archaeon
GTTTCAAAAAATCGAAAATAGATTGCAAAGATCTAGTCTATGTTCACCCTGTATCCAGTTCCAGGTTTCTTTTTTTCCTTTCTCTTTAACACAACATCTAGGATGCCGTTTTTGTAAGTGGCCTTCGTCGTCTTAGGTAATATGGCACACGGAATTTCAACAAGTTTATGGTATTTTCTATTGGGCGTGTCTACATCTATCTCAAGAGTATCATCAGTTATATCAAGATTTATGTCTCCTTTTTCAACACCAGGTATCTCGACAGTCACCGCAACATCTTCATCTCCTTCTATTATGTCGGTCAGTGGCTCCCGGTCTTCAGAAATTGTAGGGAGGCCAGCGGATGTTTTTACAGGACGGTTACCAAATTCTTGTATCTTTGGTTTACCATCAGGACCCATGTTCATACTAAATCCATGAACAAAACGTTTATTTGGTTCGAATCCTCCACGGAACATATCCTCAATCATTCCTTTAAAATCAGTACTTTCAAACATTCTTTGCATTTCATCAAAGATTCTTTCAAAATCCTCATCATTAATGAAATCAAATGGGCTTTTTCGTCTTTTTCTATCTTTATCCTTATCAAATGGATCCATTTCTATTCCCCCTTACTATTTACATATTATTATCTATAACATCTCCTATTTAATATCTTTGGTCTATACATCTTTAAGCGCATCACTCAATTCTTCCAATAATCTTTTTGTTTTTCTATTGAGTTTTTTCGGTGTTTTTATGCGTATCGTTACATATAGATCCCCATAGCCTCTCCCATGTATATCAGGCATTCCTTTGCCTCTGATCTTAAATACACTGCCAGTTTGTGTTCCTTCCGGAATCCTCAATCTCCCAGATCTGCCATCAATGGTATTGACATCTATCTTTGTACCAAGAGCAGCCTCTGGAAAAGATATCCTCTTAACAGTGTAAAGATTTGATCCTCGCCTATCAAATTTCGGATGTTTTTTAACGTGAATTGCAACATAGAGATCGCCATTTCCAGCTTCTCCTGCCTCCCCTTCTCCGCGCAACCTCAGTTGTGACCCTTCATCCACCCCTGATGGTATTCTAACATCAATACTTCTCGTTACTTGTATCATGCCAGTTCCATGACATTTGGGGCAACGTTCCTTGATAATTACCCCTTGACCGCGACATTTGTCACAGGTGGTTACCTGAGTAAACATGCCAAAAGGGGTCCTTCTAGAATAGTTCACCTGACCTGTACCATTGCACTGAGAACATTTATTAGGGGTCGTCCCAGGTTTAGCACCACTACCTTTACAGGTATCGCAGGTTTCAGTTCTTGGAACCTTTATCTCTGTCTCAAGTCCATTATAAGCATCCTCTAAACCTATATCCATACCATACTGTAAATCCCTGCCCCTACTAGCATAAGATCTTCTACCATAACCGGCACTATGCCCAAAAAATTGTTCAAAGATGTCATTAAAGTTAAATCCAGCTCCCCTAAAGATATTGCCAAAGTCTGCCCCTCTGAAAATATCCTCATAACTATAGCTTTGATCTATACCTGCATGACCATATTGATCATACATTTTTCTTTTTTCATCATCATATAAAACTGCATATGCTTCGGAAAACTCTTTGAATTTCTCTTCTGCCTCCTTGCTGGGGTTTTTATCTGGATGATATTTCAATGCAAGTTTTCGGTAGGCACTCTTAATTTCTTTTTTATCCGCATTTTTATCTATGCCAAGAATTTCATAGTAGTCTCGCTTTGTCATAATGCAACCAACGGTATTTCAAAAACTAATATATGTGTTTTGCCCATAAATTCAAAATATCCTCATATTATAAGACTCATCAGATGAAATAGTAGATCCCCCAAAATAAATGAACACAGAAAACCAGCCAGCAATGGTATCATAAATGGGATTTTTGGTGTAACCCATATCTCCATTATACCATTTTTTTCAAATGTTTCCAAATCACTCTCAACATCAAATTCCTTAGGCATGTAGGAAAATTTTCTCTTGCCATCCACTATTTTTTCCAGTGGCCAGACAAACCTTTCCTTTGCCTTTTCAACACTCAGTTTGTAACCCAAAAGACAGTATGGAAATTCTATATCTCTCCGAACTATGTTAAATATCAACAAACTCACAGGTATTAGTAAAAACAGTAATACGGAGTTGGAAAGTATAACCCACGAAAAAGGCATAAAAGAGCTCAACATAGGAAAATCAAATATTGATGGCTCTAATGGAACAAGTATTGCCAGTGCCATCATTGCCTTTGCATCAGCCCCACCAAAGATAAGTCGTAGCTGGAAAAAGATATACATGAGAGCTATCATAATTGGCACAAAGATAAGATAAAATATATTGTCAAATCCAATTGTAAGGTATTGTATAACCAGCAGGATTGCTCCAACAGAACCCATTACAACCCATAGCATGTTTGAAGCTCTCCTGGTTTTTATATCTGTATATGATGCATAGGAAAGTATTGTTGTTCCAACAACTAGTCGGACAATATCCAGCAATGCTGCAATTTCTACCATAGTTGACAACCAGTAAACAAAACAAATCATATTAAATTACGGGTGAAGATCTAACACCAGTAAAACAACGTGTTATATGGAGAAGAAACTCTGAGCTTTTAAAACAATATAATTGAGTATACTGGCCACGTAAAACAACTGACTAGAAAGTTTTCAATTGCCAGGATTCAACAGAAACGTTTATTAGAATAATATCATCTTACATATTTGTCCGTAAAAGGAAAGAAAATGGGATGCCTCGAGAGCAATCGTTGTAGCGCATCTACTAAATCGTGGGAGATTTGGGAAGAATGCCTAATTTGAGAAAATGTAAGGAAACAAAACTGGTTAGACCGGAGTTGAATGCCTTTTTAGCAGTTGGAGTATTTGATCCATTTACCAGAAAAAAGAAAAAAAATAACCCTAAACAGTCTAAAGAGGAGAGAAAAATAGAGGACTATGAGAGAAAAACAACCGATTTTCATTCAGACATGGAAAAAAAAGTAGATGCTTTAATAGCGGATAGGGTAAAAGAAACAAAACCCGAAGAACAAAGTTCTATCTCCCAGAAAAAATTGGAAGATGATTCAAAAGATATTGCAGAAACAAGAGAACATTTCAGAAAAAAACCAGAAATACCCCATTTTAAAACGGAAATAAAACCAGAAAATGATTTTGATTCTTTTAACACTAAAGATGAATTATTTGAGATAAAATCCACAAGTAAAATCCAATCTGAATCTAAAATTGTTAAAAGTTCCGAAGAACCAAAAAAAGATATCCTAAACTCAAAGACTGCTGATAATGAGCACACAAATGACAAGAATATTCTCGATCAAACATCAGGTGAACATGACGTAGCAACCAAACATTCAACCATTAGTTTTACCCACCATATAAAAATCAGAAGTAAAGAAGAAAGGGAGAAATTAAAAGACTCTAAAGAAAAAAGTAACTTACATGATACAACACCATTATCTGAAAATTTAAAATTCAAAGTTGAAAAGAAAAAAACAGGCACAGATAATGTATTTACAAAAACAGAGAGAGGAATAGAAGAAATCAAGATAGAGAATGAGATAAAAAAGTCGGTTGAACATAAAAACAATAAGTTAAGAAAATTGGAATTGAAAAAAGCAAAAAAAGAAGCTAGAGATAAAGAAAAAGAGCTAGAGATAAAAAGGTTAGAAGAGGAAAAGAAGAGAAAATTGGAATTGAAAAAAGCAAAAAAAATGGAAAAGGCCAAAGGGAAAAATCTTATAGATTCCAATCAACAAAAAACCCCCATAGATGAGATTTTAGAACAGGAATGGAAAAAAGATAAAGAACATAACGAGAAAAACAACAGTCAAACACTTGAGATGGATACTTTAACCGTTGGAAAAAAAGAAATGGAAAAAGAAGATTTCATCTTGGATGAAGACATCAAAAAAATTCTTTTAATGACTGATAATCTTTTAGGAAATCTCCCGGAAGAAGTTATAGATGAATTTGTCAAATCCAAGGATTTTGCTTTGTATGAAAAAGTGATTAACAAATATAAAAACAAGTGATGTTTTATGGGACTCTTAGAAAAGGCACAACAAAAAAAACAGAATCCGAATGAAACAAAAGATACAACAGAACCGACCATAAAGAACGAGAACGCAATAGAGCAAGTGAATACAACAAGTCTCCTGGAAAGAGCAAAACAGAGAGAGAAGCATTTATCAGAAATAACAAAAGAGATCACAGTCAGGGAAACAACAGAAAAACAGGAACCATCAACTATTCGTTTAGATCTACTAAAAAACAGAGGGGATGAAAACAAAGAGATCATAGATGAAAGAAAGGGGTTTGGATGGAAAGGTCAGGGCAGCAGAAGAATCGTTTATGATAATAATATTAGTGAATATGTATATGAGGTTTCAGAACCCGTTCTGAACAAGAATGAACTGGAGATTAAAAAAGAACTATCTCATTTGTTTAAAATGCTTGCCGATGTGGACATTTCACGCGTGGAAGATGAAGACAAGGAAAAATATCTTGAGGAAACATTAGAACAGATAGTAACTGATAATAACATTAATTTTTATATAAAGGAGGAGAAAGACAGCTCATCTAAAAAATCATTTAAGGATGTTCTACATATAAAATCTAAAAATAATAACGAAGAATCAAAATTTGAATCTGACGAAGACAAACCAGTGGAAAACATCTCTTACCCCCAAAGGATGGATAAAAAAGGAAAAACAAAGGAAGAACAGGAAAAAGAAAAAGAAGAAATAGAATTGGCAGCAAAAGAATCAAAGGATAAGATTTTTTATCACGTATTTAGAGAGTTTATAGGATACGGTCCTATCGATATCGTTATGAAAGATGATGGTATAGAAGACATTTCGTGTGATGGGCATCATGTTCCAATATTTCTTTATCATAAAAAGTACGAAGCCATTTCAACAAACATAAGTTTTGATAATGAAGAACATCTAAACTCTTTTGTTGTACGTCTTGCACAGATATGCGGTAAACAGATATCCATTTATTCCCCCATTGTTGATGGAAAACTCCCCGATGGTTCGAGACTTCAGACTACCCTTGCAAGGACGGTTACCAAAGGTTCAACCTTCACCATTCGTAGGTTCAGAGAAAACCCTCTTACCCCAATTGATTTGATAGAATTTAAATCACTTTCTACAGATATGGCAGCATATTTCTGGATGGCTCTTGGAAATGGAGCATCAATACTATTCTGCGGCGGAACGGCTAGTGGAAAAACTACTGCGCTTAATGCCTTATCGTTATTTATACCGTCATCACATAAGATTATTACAATCGAGGATACCCGTGAGATTAGTCTCCCGCATAAAAACTGGATAGCAGATACCACTAGACAAGGATTTTCTTCATCTGAGGACGCCAAGACAGGTAAAGATATTGACATGTTTGACCTCATCAGAGCTGCGTTAAGACAGAGACCAAAAGTTGTTATGGTAGGTGAAGTCAGAGGAAAAGAAGCTTACAGCCTATTTCAGGCAATGGCAACAGGACACACCGCATATTCAACAATTCACGCAAGTACCATACACACACTTATACAGCGATTAGAAAATGCCCCCATATCACTACCACGTGCCTTGCTCACATCTCTTGACATAATCGTATTTCAGAATGCAATTGACATTGGTGAAAAAACGGTACGGCGAATGACAAGTGTAACCGAAGTAATAAAACTTGATCCTGATTCAAACCAACTTATCTTCATGGAACCATTCAAATGGATCTCTAAGACAGATGACAGATTTGAAAACAGTCATTCAAGTAAAGTATTGAACGGCATCAAAGCACAAAATAACTGGAATGATAAACAGCTTGATAAGGAACTAGAGAACAGAAAGACGATACTTGAATGGATGAGAAAGAAAAACATCAGAGACTACAGAGAAGTAGGAAAAATTGTTTCAGAATATCAAAAACACCCTGAAGCTTTGTTGAAAAGAGCAGAGAGGGAGATGAATGAATGAAATCTACAAAATACAGTAGATTTTGTAGACGCCTCTTCTCAAAAACGTTTGAACGATTTGATATAAGTGAAACAAATAAAAATAGACTACTGGAAAAAGCGGATATCAGCATGGTGTACAAGGAATATTACTCTATGGTTGTGATGAATATCATAATAGGTTTTATTTCATCCTTTATATCCACACTTATTCTGTATCTACTTATTCCCAATAATATAACATCATTACTCATTCTTACAGTATCATCTATAGTACCAATGGGTATTGGATTATTTTATCTAGGTATGCCTACCTCAAAAGCAAAAAGTCGAGGTAAAAATATTGACAGATATCTGCCATATGCAACAAACTTTATCAATACAATGTCTGTCGCAGGCATCTCACCCGCAGAAATATTTGAAGCTTTGTCAACAATAAAGCTATATGGAGAGGTGCAAAAAGAAGCAAAAAAGATTACAACCGAGCTTAATATGATGGGGATCGATACAATCACAGCCCTGAAGAATGCAATAGTTATTTCTCCCTCCACTAAATTCAAGGAATTTATTCAAGGCATGCTTGGAGTTATACAATCTGGGAGTGAATTAGGACCATATTTTGATAGATGCGTTGAAAAATACATGTCAGATGACTTGATAGAAAGGAAAAGAAACCTAGAGGCACTGGCAATCATGGCGGAATCATTTGTCGTAACAGTAATTGCATTTCCGCTTTTCCTAGTAATCATAATCTCGATAATGGGTATGACAAGCGGAGGTATATCATTTGATTTCCTATTCATCTTAGCTTTTCTGATACTCCCAATGTCTTACGGCGGTTTTTACGTAATGATGAAATCAGGAATGGGGGAAGCAGTATGAAAAATCCTTTCAAGCGTAAAAGATACAATGTAAAACGAGCATATGGAAAAGATACAACCATCCTAATACTAACAGCAGCTTCATCAGGTTCCTCGATACTTTTGTTCTTATTTGGTGCCTTAACACTTACGGGGGCAACTGGATTTTCGGAAGATGTAATTTCAGGTGTCGATTTTCTAGTATTTGGTGTATTATTAGCAATTGGCCCAGTAGGGTTTTATAGCCATCTAAAGGCAAAAAAGAAAAAAGACATCGAAGATCAGCTACCCGATTTCTTAAGGGAAATAAGCAGTTCAACGGCATCAGGAATGACCGTTTTTGACGCCATAAACTCTGTCTCCAAAGGAGAACATGGAAGATTAACACCAGAACTACAAAGAATGTCCTCTCAACTATCGTGGGGCATATCAGTTAAAGATGCGCTCGACAACTTCGCAAAGAAAATAAACACAAACTCAGTTAAACGGATGTCAATAACAATAAACAAAGCGCTTGAGATTGGTGGTAACACCTCTGCAGTTTTTGATGCAGCAGCAAGAGAAATGGATCAGGCCAAACGCGTAGAACAACAAAGAAAGGCAGAGATGTCCATGTACAGCATAGTGATATTCATCAGTTTTTTTGTATTCCTGGCAGTAATACTGATAATTGACAAAACAATCTTTCAGGCAATCTTTGATCTTCAGGATGAAATGGCAGGACAGGCAATAGGCAATATGAAAATTGCAGATATAGATCATGTCCTTTTGAAAAATATGTTTTTCTCATTTATCATGGTCCAAAGTATAGGAGGTGGCCTACTTGGTGGATTTATGACCGATGGTAATCTTTCATCAGGCGTTCGGTATGGATTTATCCTTGTGTTGGCCTCATTTTTTGTCTTCAAATTTATGTTTTAAAGAGCATTTTAACAATATGTAAAAATGCCACGAATTGTTTAAATAGTAGGATATACAGAGAGTCCTACGTGGATAGGGAGATGAAGAAATATAACTTCGTTAGTAGTAACCATGCAGTTTCAGAAGTAATTGGTGGTTTGATACTAATTGCAATTTCTGTTGTGATTTTCTCATCAATATATGTATATGTATTTCCCCTCCCACTTCCAGAACCAGATTCGCATGTAAAATTAATGGGTTATGTGGATGATGACGGAAATGCAGTAATAGAACACATGGGCGGTGAACCTCTAAGCACATATAAAATAGACGTGAAAAACGTCAGTGGTGCTTTGATCAATTCAGCAGTTTACCAAGGAGACCCGTGGGGAATAGGTGAATGTAGATCTCCTATAGAAAGCCCCCTCTTGGAGGAAAATGACGTGGTTCAAATAATCATCTACAGCATTGATGATGAAGGTGAACAACAAGTCTTTAATGGAATTCTTAGGGGAAAAAATAGTGAAGCTACACCTGCTGGAAATCCAATGTTAATATCGAGTCTTAGAACTAATACAGTTGAAGAGGATATTATATGTTATAACTACACGGTTAGCCAAGAAGGTGCCTTGACATATATTTATAATTGGTCAGTGGATGGAAACTCATTAACAAGTCTTTTAATGCCATTTGACACTAATAGTTCAGATACAGTAAAGGACTACTCGGGCCATATTCCAGATGGAACTGTTGCCGGTCCAACATGGAATAGCACTGGAGTTGTAGGTGGTGCATATTCTTTTGATGGAATTAATGATTACATCGAGTTAAGTTTGCCAATTGTTTTTAATGATATATCCAACAATGATTTTACAATATCTATGTGGCTAAAGAGTGGAGATGTTGGAGAACAATGGAACAGAGTGCTGGAGGCTCGTAAGGATGATTCTAATTTTGTCCAATTATTCCAATTAGATTCTGAAATTCATTTTGGAGTCTGCGAAAATGATTTAAAAAGTGCAGTTAAGACAGAGATACTATTTAACGATACATGGTATTATATCTCAGGGGTTTGGGATGCAAGCGAGAAATCACTAGTTATATACATTAATGGAAATGTAAGTACAGAAATAGGAAATAGAAATTATGATGTCGGATCCCAAGAATCACTACATATCGGTCAACGAACAGATAATAATGGAAATTGGTTAGGTATGATCGATGAATTTCAATTATATGATTATATTCTTTCATCAGAACAAATCTATCAAGATTATCTGTGTACAAGGGACGGATTTTCTGATAAAAGAGTTATTGTTTCAGAAGAAACCAATGTTTGTGAAAGTTGGCAATGTATTGTAACTCCAAATGATGGAATTCAGGATGGTGAATCCATAGAATCTAACGTTTTAAATATAGTTAATTATGAAGGAGGTTGATGAAAAAATGAGGAAAATAATATTTGGAAAAAATATTGGAATGGCAATTGCAATAGGACTTTTACTGTCCACCATAGTAATAGTATTCCCCTCAGAGAAAGTAAACGCTGGAACATATGATGGTGAGGATCTTGCACTTGCTATTCTTGCCAATCAGTCAACACTATTAAGTTCCACATATACTGATAGAGATTCATATGGACATAGACAAGCAACTGTTCTTTCATCACTTGGAATTATGTCACCTACAGATGGTCCAACATTTGCATTATTTAGCACGGGTATGGCTGGATATACACCAGCAACTACCAATGAAAATAATCCCGGTGACGAAAGAGGATCATGGTTCGCTGGAGGAAAAAATGGATATCCAAGAGACAAGGCTACACTTACAATGATCCTGCAAGTTCCAGCATATATGCATTATCTTTATTACGATGTACAGTTTTTCAGTTCGGAATATCCTGAATGGGTAGGTACAGTGTATAATGATAAATTAACTGTCACTGTTGATTCTCCATCAAAGGGTCCTTCAGAGTATGTATTTGATATTAATAGTGGATATTTTGTTTTAGACTCTAATAGCATACCAGGTACTGGTTTTGATATCTTTGCCCAAAGTGGTAGACCTAGGGACGTTGACTGGGTTGATACAACCCCACGAACACCTGGTGCTGATGCAGGTGCTTCCGATCTAGTTCCAATAGGCGGATTGCTACACCCTGTTTCTCCACACGAACAGATTACAATAACCATTGATATTCATGATACTGGAGACAACATGCTTGATAGTTCTGCATTCATAGATAATCTTGCGTTTTCTGGATACGCAAAAACAGACATAGTCGCGAGAAAAACCGCACAAGATCTTAACGGAGATGATTTAGAATGCGGTGACACTATAAAATATACAGTAACTATTAGTAATACAGGAACAGCAGATCAACAGAATAACCCTGGGAACGAATTTGAAGATTTGATACCAGATAATGCTACATATTTAATAGGTTCAGCCACTGCAACCTCGGGAGCAATAAGTTACAACACGGGAGAAAACAAAATAACATGGAATGGTGCAGTAGCTGCAGAGAGTAGCATTTCATTGACATTTGAAGTAACTGTTAATTCCAGCCTAGAGAACGGTGCTTTGATTTCTAACCAGGGAATAGTATACTGGGATAGCAACGAAGATGGAACAAATGACGAAAATGAATTAACAGATGATCCTCACGTTGATGATGGCATAGATCTGGATGGAGATGGAGATACAAACGATGACGACCCGACAAATCTCTATGTTATCTCTTTTGAGTCGCCATCAACAGTAACTGAAGATTTCTCGGATGATACATCATACGGAAAAGCAACACAATCATATCTCGATCGCGAGTGGTTTGAGACAGATGAAGGAGTGGTGGGAAGCATATTTGAAGTTGTACCAGGCTACCATTATCTAACTGATAAGTCTTTCAAAACAAAACTTAGATCCTCTGGCAGTCCCCAGTATTGGCATTATAACCTGTCCAATCTTGAAAGTAATCTAGAATGGTGGGAGATATGCTTTAAATGTGGAAACGCTAGTGAAGCATCAGACCTATATCTCAATTTCAAAAACAGTGTTGGTAACGACATTGCAAAAATAAAATTTGAGTATGTACAAATGGGAACCGAACCGCCAACGGACTGGGTACTAGAACTAAACTATTGGAATCCTGCCAACGGATGGAATCGTCTAAATTCTGATTATCCCGACGGATATTTATACAATAGCTGGTATAAACTTAGAATCAAGAATTACCCAAGTTATATTGTTTATTCGTTAAACAGAACAAGCAGTGTAATGGTTGATTCTAAAACAGGTAATCATCTCAGCGCATCTTTCTCTGATCTAGCGGATGTTGAATGGATCAACACAAAGCTTCCCATTGTCTGTCCAATGTTTTTCTGGGATGAACACAAGCTAGGACTTATAAATGAATAAAAAATTTATTAAATGTTTAGGGTGAGAAAACATGGCCAGATTATTGGATAGAAATATGTTCATCATGCTATTGGCAATAATGATAGGTTTCATCACAGTAACCTACTTTATAGCAGATATTGTAAATCAATCAAAGATGGATAATTTAACAACATCCCACATCACTGAAATGGAATCTATTGAGAAGATGAACATAAACTTTACAAATAGCTTTCTGGAATCTTCGGTTTTGTTAGATACAGCAAGAGAATACCGAGCTTTTGGAAACTATCACTTTGATTTAGCAAGTTTATTTTTCACCAGTGCACTGTCTGAACAAAACGCCTCAATAATGGAATCGTATAAAAATATTACAATTGACAATTGTACTAAAGCGATGCCTAAGTATAACATTTCTAGTTTAAACTTCAAAACGGCGTCAAGTTTTTTCGATAATACAAAAAAATATACTGAATATGGTGGCTATCTAAAGCTACTTGATCTTTATATTAATTTAACCGAATCTGGTGCTAAATTAACCATGTTAAGATACAATGCAAGTAAATATCTTAAATATTTGACGGAAAATATAACTGTAATAAACGGTTCTGCGGCTTTAGATAATGTATCGGGTCTAATGAGTTTATTCAATGAAACTATGGGTATGTATGGCAGTGAATTGGATATTTATGAGGGATACGAAGAAGAGGTAGACGAATACGACATAGAGGGTTTTGATCCAAATCGGGAGTCATAAAGCAGCAAAAATCAGTAAAAATAAATGTCTAAATCTTTATTAGCAAATACAATACTATACACGAAGTACCGGTAGAGAATCCTGTCAGAGTGTTCATATTTTTCAGAATTTTCGCTAAAACGGTATTTTACTCAAAAAAACAAGGGATTTTTAGATGATAAATGGCTTTCCAAGCAATTTTGATTTATCCCCCAGATAAGAGAAACAATTATTTGTTTTTATGGAAAAACAGCATCAGAAGAGGGAAAAGATTAAAGAAAGGGAGTTATTTACCCATCTGCAAAATCAAAGTATTTGCCCTGGTAGTGTAGCGGCCTATCATCCAAGCCTGTCGAGCTTGGGACTCGGATTCAAATTCCGGCCGGGGCGTTTTTCAATTTTTATCGTACCTGCTGCATCTCAAATCCAGGATTAGTTTTTAGTTGAGATTTTGGGAATAATTTGGTGAAACGTTTGCAACAAAGTATTATTTAGAATAATGCCAAGATACAATTTCGACAGAAAGTATGTGAATTATCAAAATACTATTTTCCATTTTGACATTTTTACACATCAGGTTTATATATAATTAGTGACAGATGCTATCACGATAGGTGACGGATGTGAAGGATACTTTCTTGATGCTAGTGATGGGAATCATGCTTATTAGTGTTTTTAATGTTTTTTTAACTGTTGAGACATGTGTCGCGTCTGGAAACACAATCTACGTCGATGATTCCGGTGGAGCAAATTACACAAATATCCAAGATGCCATAGATGCCGCTAATGAGAGCGATACCATATGTGTATATAGTGGAACATACAACGAAAATATAGTAATAAATAAAACTTTAACTTTGACTGGCATAGATGGCAGTGGAAGTACAAACATAAATGGTAATGATGCTGATAGATATACGATAACAATTGATGTTGATAACGTAAATATATCTGAATTCACTATACAAAATATTGAGGGGAAAATTAATGATTACGCCTGTGTCTACTTAGATCATGTAACAAATTGTAGAATTACAAATAATATTATCAAAAAAGGCGAAAATGGAGTATATCTCGTCGGTTCAAGTGGCAATATTATTATTGGAAATACTGCTGAAAACAACGATGCGCATGGGATCTCTCTCTTACAGTCCGTCGGCAATACAATCCAAAACAATATACTTCAAAACAATATTAAAAATGGAATTTATCTTTCTCTAAGTTCCCAATCCAATGAAATATATCAAAATTCTATAACGGGAAATCAACTGTATGGAGTGAGTATGGTCTCTTCTTCTAACAGTAATATAGTACATCACAACGATTTTGTTGACAATTACGCCAATGCTAAGGATCCTTGTACGAATGCATGGGACGACGGTTCCGAAGGAAATAAATGGGATGATTATACTGGAAAAGATGAAAATAAAGATGGGATTGGTGATGTAGAGTATAATATACCTAGTGGCAGCAATCAAGACAGGTATCCCATCGTAAGTGAAAACCAAGATCCAGAAGCTCAGATTGAATCAATTAGTCCCAATCCAGCGACACAAGGACAAACCATATATTTCAACGGTCATGGAACACCTAGCAGCGATATAATTGATTGGGAATGGAGCTCAAGTAAAGACGGTGTTTTGAGTAGCTCTGAAGATTTCTCCTCGTCAAGTTTATCAGTTGGAACACATACCATTAAATTCAGGGTGAAGAATAATGACGATAAATGGTCGGGATATGCTGAGAAGACACTTACAATAAATTCACAGGAAAGCCAAGAAAATCAAAAGCCGACTGCTACAATTATCAAACCAAATCCAACTACTACAACAACAGCGACATCTGGAGAATCAATATACTTCCACGGTATTGGAACAGACTCTGATGGAACTATTGCAGAATACAACTGGCGCTCGAGTAAAGATGGTGTTTTTAATGAAAATTCAACATTCACCAAATCTGATTTATCAGTTGGAACACATGCCATATATTTCAAAGTAAAAGATAACCAAGGAGAATGGTCAAGTGAAGATAAAGCAATTCTTGTTATAAATACTAGCTCATCCCCTTCAAATGAACCGCCAACTCCAGATACAGGAGGACCATACACAGGATATGTCAATGAATCAATATCATTTGATGCTTCTAACAGCTCAGATCCAGATGTGGATAACATTGTTTCGTATGAATGGGATTTTGGTGATGGGACAAATGGAAATGGAGTGTCTGTTGAGCACACATACAGTTCTATTGGCAATTATACTGTTAATCTAATAATAACAGATAGCCAAGACAAAACATCTACAATTTCCACATATGCCAACATATCAATACAAACACCAGATCAAAACGGCGATAATGGGGAAGATGACAATACACCTGGTTTTGAAATATTCATGGCCATCATTGCAATATCACTTATACTGTTCTGGAAACGGCGTAAATAAACCAGAATCAGTATTATTTTTACGAAGGGGAATTGCTTAATACAAGAGAAATACCTGTTAAACAATGCATATTTTCTCCTTATGTATTCTCCCATTACTTAGTAGATCTTGGCTCTTCAAAAATTATTTTGAAATGAAATTAAAATCAATAGAAAAGCATATATATCATGAAATACAAGATATATATAATGATAGGAATAAAAATGGGGACATAGTAAGGGGCGAGCCAGTATTATGAAAATTATAACTTTAGACGATATGTCAAGAGCAATAGCAAATAGAATGGGAATAAATGTAGAGAAAGCTAGGAGGGTTGCAGGATTTGTCATGGACCTATTTGGATATGATGACCGCATTATAGATAATATTCTAAATCCAGAGGATAGGCAACTGTTTTATATCTTAGAGGCAGAAGGAATGCTCACAACTGGAAGGGAAGAAAC
>CAZXHI010000146.1:0-3828 GCA_964640555.1 uncultured Thermoplasmatales archaeon
GTATTTTCCAAATAGTAAATAAAAAAACAATGCAGAGTCAACAGATATAGTCCCTAAAAACATACTAGTAAGTTAGGGGCACGCATCCCAATGCGGGCGTATTATAGTGTAACATTGATTGTGCATAAAATTAAATTTTTCCCTCTTTACCTGGAAAAAACAAGGTTTTTGAAAATGATTTTAAATGGATTCTAGTTTCAATAATATATGTTGCCAATTCATATTAAAAGACTGTCTGCATTGAACTGCATTTTGCCTATTTCGCTGATTGTATCTTTTGCAGTATGACTTAAAGATAAGAGGTTTATCCTGGGTCAAAGAGAAGTTGTGAGAAACAAAAAATATGGGAAAACAACAAGGAGCTAAGGATGATGCGAAGTGCAAAAAAGGTTGTTGTGGTTGGTGGTGGACCGGCTGGTATGATGGCTGCAATTAGAGCCAGTCAACTTGGGCAGAAAGTAACATTGATAGAAAAAAACGATATTTTGGGGAAGAAACTCCTCTTAGGTGGAAATGAACGTTGCAACCTCACAAATGCAAATAACGTTGATGTGTTTTTTAAAGGATATTCAAAAAATGGTGAATTTTTAAGAGATGCTTTTAAGCTATTTTTTAATCGTGATATTATAGAATTTTTTGAGTCAAGGGGCCTAAAGCTAAAAACAGAAAAGGATGGAAGGGTTTTTCCGGAAACAAATAGGGCAGCTAGTGTGCGCGACATATTAAAAAAAGAATTATTGAGAAACAAAGTAACGATTATCTATGGCGCACAAATGGTTGATATTGTAGCTCAAGATAAAAAAATCCAATCGGTGGGTCTTATGGGTGCTCCCTTTGTACCAGCAGATAGTTTGATATTAGCCACTGGCGGTATCACATATGGTTCTACTGGATCAACAGGTGAAGGAATAAAGCTTGCAAAAGCCCTGGGACATAAAATTGTTTCTTTGCGTCCAGGTCTTGTTGCCCTTAAAACCGATAAAACATGCCCAAGTTCATTAGAGGGATTGACGCTAAAAGAAGTACGTGTGACTTTTGTATGTGGTCGAAAACAAATAACTTCACGTGTGGGAAATCTTTTGTTCACAAGAGTTGGAATATCTGGGCCAATCATTTTGTCGATAAGTGGGAAAGTAATAGATTGGTTGACCGACGGTAAAAAAGTAGTAGCATCGGTAGATTTGTCACCCTTTTTAAGTAGAGAAGAAATTGATACACAACTTATGAAAGAGATCATTGCTAATTCTAAAAAAAGTATTTCTAATGTCTTAAAGAAAAATTTACCCAGTAGATTGGTAGATATTGCAACGGAGATTTTGGAGATTACTCCTGGGAAGCAAGTAAGCCAACTAACTAGTAAAAATCGGAAAAAAATAGTTTCATTTTTAAAAGGGATGAACTTAAAAATTATTGGGGTTAGTTCGTTTGAAAAAGCCATGATAACCAGGGGTGGAATTTCTTTGAAAGAGATCAATCCCAAAACGATGGCATCACGAAAAGTTAACGGATTATTTTTTGCTGGAGAGATGATAGATCTTGATGGTGATACTGGCGGTTATAATTTGCAAGAAGCATTTTCAACTGGATATCTTGCCGGAGAAAGCGCTGCAAAATGACGTTAAAAAATCAATTCAGGCGACACTATATTCTTAAAGTGACTTTGTGCAATAAACTATGATAAAATGTTGAAATAGTATGAACTAATTAAAATTGATGTGTGTGATTTTCAACAGAAAATATAAACGTACTTGTTGGATTCGGGTTACAAGTTGAGCAGTGAGAAACCGTGGAGGTGATTTGTAATATTGAGATTATAAAAGATGGTGCATATTTTGTTGTAAAAGTTCATTTAGCTGATGGTTCAATTAGGGAGTATCGCCATCATGTTTTTGAAGATATACTTACTGAAATGGTCATTGATCTTCAAGATGGGCAAAGTGAATAATATTTCACATATCTCATTACCCGGATGTTATTATTAGAACATCCTCCTGATTGTATCAATTTATTTATAATCCTTTAAAAAAACGATTGAAAATCGTTAAATAACAGGATGCTTATTCCGTATATGGAGTGATACTATGGCATATAAACATGAAGGATGGACATTATATAAGAAGGACGTAACATTAAAAGGCGGAAGAAAACAGACGATCTACTACTTTAGTAAGAGAACGCCAAAAAGCGGCTCACAGTGTGACAAACCCGATAATATGGTAGTCGGTGTTAACAAGAGAACAGGGCTTCCATATCTTAAAAAGAAGTAAGGGGAGTACATCTCTTCCCTTTTCTTTTTATAACATGTTATTGTATGATATCTGAATTATTTTAACATCCACTTTTTTAAAAAATCAGATAGATCGTTTATGATTTATCAAGTCTGATATTTAGTTGTACTGGTGCAATTGTCTCACTCTGTTTTTAATACGGTGTTTTGTCATATCTCTCAATTAGGTACTCTCAATAACTTGGAATCAGAGTTCAATAAATCTTTATATACTCTATATTCTATATTAAATCTACAAAGGGGATAAAAATGAAAAAAATTATTGCTATTATAATAGTAGGTATCTTATCCATAAGTGGTTTTGGGGCAGTTGCTATCTCTGGTGACAAGTCTGTTGAGGTAGAAGAAATATTGCAGTGTTCAGAACCAAAAATCTTGGGAAATGAACACTATACCTCGATATCCTTACAAGAAGCAGACTTATACTTAAACAATCCTGGTCAGCCTGTTCTTCCAGTTATAACCAAAACATATGCATTCCCAATAGGGACAATCATCTCAGAGGTAAATTGTCAACCCGTAGACATCCAAGAAAAATCAATCGACAGAGAGATTATCTATGCTTCTAAGCCAGTACCACGACTATCAGGTATTGAATTATCTTTGAAAACTATTAAAGATGAATCTGTTTACAAAAGTAATAGTTTTTATCCAGACTCATGGTATGATTATAATATAGGGGTTGGTCTTGATGGAAAAGAGCATGTAACCTATTTGACAATCCAGTTTTACCCTGTAAGATATTCGCCTAAAAACAATGTGATAAGCTATGCAAGCAATGCACAGATAACCATAAAATATGAACCTCCAAAAAGTACAACGACATTTACAGATGATTATGACTTAGTAATTATATCGCCTTGGCTGTTTTCAAGCAAGCTTCAAAGGCTAGTAGATCATAAAGAAAACATGGGAGTTAAAACCAAACTTATCACTACTCAGGAGATATATCGTACATACGATGGAAGAGACCATGCAGAAAAAATAAAATACTGTATAAAACACGCGTTCGAGGAATGGGGAATATCTTATGTGCTCCTTTTTGGAGGTATGAGGGGGCAGAGTATCATTTCATGGTATGTTCCCATTAGATACTCACTTCTTGATGATGCATCAGGATTTGAAAATCGGCAAATTAGCGATCTATATTTTGCAGATATCTACAAATATGATGATGTAACTGGTTATGTTTTTGATGATTGGGATTCCAATGGCGACGGTGCCTTTGGAGAATGGAGCAGCGAAAATAAAGATGTGCTAGATATGTACCCAGACGTTTTCGTTGGGCGATTGCCATGTAGATATAGATCTGAAGTGGATGAAATTGTTGATCGAATAATAGACTACGAAACAACAACCAAGGGGCAGGAATGGTTCAATAAGATGGCAGTCATAGGGGGAGACTCATTTGATGATATCAGTTGGAACACTTCAACAGACTTTATAGAGGGGCAGGTTGAAACAGAACATGCACTAAGTTATATGGATGGATTTGAACACATTCGCATATGGGTTGAAGGTGGTGATATCGAATATACTAC
>CAZXHI010000147.1:0-2269 GCA_964640555.1 uncultured Thermoplasmatales archaeon
TGTCGAATATCTCTGAATCATTTAAACTTTCCACAGATACCCTCCCTTATACCTCTTAATCAAACCATACTCAAGCAGTATCTCAATCTGTTTACCAATTGCTTTAATGCCTTTACTATCACTTGGATCAATATGCAATAAATCAAGAATTTTCTCTTCTTTTATCTGACGTTTATCTCTTAATAAATCAACAAGCTCCTCCCTGAAATCACGTATCCCATTGAACTCACCATCAATGAATTTATTATTTTGCGATTCCTTGATTTGCTCTTCATATTTATCAAGTAAAGTATCCATTCTTTCCAGTTTTTTGTTTAACTCGATGTTTTCAGATCTTAGTTCCCCTATCTGTTGAACTGCTTCTTTTAACTTGTCTTCAATTGTACCTCTAGTCGTTATAGCTCCTTGAGATGCAAGATGTTTCTCAACAACTTCTTTCACAAAAGTAGAGGTTGACACATTTGACTCTTTAGCCATCTTTTTCCATTCATCAACCATACTTGGAGTGTCTAACCAGACCCAAACAGCACGTTGGTTTTTTGGTGCTTTTGGTTTCCTTCCCCTTTTTTTCTGTTGTTTTACTAGGGTACTATTTTCAGTAGCCATATATAACACACTAGTAAATGGTATAGTTTACTACATATATAAATCTTACTAGTATGTTAAATGCCCGCATTGGGATTCGAACCCAAGTAGAAGGCTCCGCAAGCCCTCAGGATATCCAAGCTACCTCATGCGGGCATTATTTGATTATATCGACCACGGCCACCTTTTCCAGAATAAGATGCCCATATTTAGCTTTCGTGACTGTTTTTATCTCATTTTCCTTAATACCAAACTTCCTAAGCGTGTCCATATCCCCTTCAAGAACGGCATCATCTCGGACTAAAGAAAAACTCTCTAGCACTTCATCAACCAAATGATCAGATAATTCACTATCTCCAGCTTTAACATCATTAACAAACACAAACGCAATATTTCCATTACCTTTTTTTATCCCCATTTTTGGAATGGCCAGTTTTATCTGTCTTTCCCCAGATGCATACAATAATATCTCTTTATCCAATGAATTAGTAGTATTGGTTTTTCGCTCCATTGCTCTAGTAGCATGTTCCACTGAGGAGAGAAGATGGGCTTTTCCAAAGATCATATCCGCATCAAATACTTGAATGACAACCTGATGTTTTTGTGCAAAACTGATAACTTGTTTTAAAAAACTGTCAATATCTTGAATATTGCCTTTTGCCCCAATAAGTTTAATCATATGTATCCTCAGTTACTTTTTAACAACGAATTCAGATAATTCCCTATCTTCCCCCTTATCACTTTCCCCTATTTGTTTTTTAATGCTCTTTGCTATTCCTTCACCTATAGTCTTAATCTCTGCTATTCTCTTGACAGGTACACCACGTAAGTCGCCGATTGTTTTAAAACCTTCATTAAATATTGCTCGCGCTCTGATTCTACCTATACCTTTCAAGGATATAAGATTAAGAAGTTCCTTCTTACATCCATATTGAACTCTTAACATTATATCGCCAATATCAGAAACACATTCAAAATTATACATGCGAGCAAATTCTCTAGAAGCATGAAGAAGCCATCCGGCCATCTCTACAATATTATGAATATCGCCAGGGCCAACATTATATTTTGATACAACTCCATCCTCTGGTATTTCATCAATCCAATCTTCAATCAACAACGCTGTCTTAAGGTCGCTTAAAAACCACTCATATTCTTCGCTTGAAACAACGGGCATCTCAAGTAAAAAATCACCAGCATGTTGTTCTGCTTTTTCTTCCACCCAGAAATCCCCCTTCCTGATATACAATGAACGCACATCCGGAGTTGAGCATACAGCATGAATAAAAGATAAAGATGACGTTTCTTTGTTGCATGATTTTTCAAGTGCCTTTTTCAATTGTAGAGCAGATAGTGGATCTATATACAGAGAAGAGGTTCTATTCCCAAACAATGTCGAAAGATACTTATCATTAATACATTCGATAAAACCATTCTCTAACAAAAACTCGATGGTCGCATCTATATCATCCCTAAGAGCAGATGTATCAGATTGATGAGCATAAAAAGTACTATCTATAAACCTGTAAATGCCCTCTTTGCTATCTACGAAATTAGTTGCAATTGCAGATAATAAATGCATTCTAAGCGCAGTCTGACTGCCAAGTTTAGAAAAAATAGGTTCCGTATCCCCTAAAATATAATTATCGAAAATTTGCTCCTTTTGTTCCTCATTTTTTGCTAT
>CAZXHI010000148.1:0-3037 GCA_964640555.1 uncultured Thermoplasmatales archaeon
TATATTGGTGTTGTGGATTCTGTTTAACGGAATTATGTTCATCTCCAAAATCCCAAGACCAAAATTCGATTATCCCATCTTCGTCTGTGGATTTATCGGAAAAATTTATTATATTGTCTGTCGTTAGTTCTATTGGATAAAAGGAGAAATCTGCAGTTGGATGAATTGGGTTGTTCAAGGATGGGGGAGATATAATTGGGGCAAGGGAGATACCTGCAAGTAATGGTAGAGAAGACCCTGCAAGCAGTAATGGAAAAATCCATGACGATGAAGAAGAATATGTAAAATCAATGCCCACAACGTGGCGAGCAGAACCAATGAAAAACGTATAACTTTTTTGAGGTGGTGGTTGAGAAACATATACATAGATGCCGAAAAAGTGGGTCATCATTCCGATTTGCCTTCCGTGTAATATCTTGGTGTTGAATGGACTGTACCTCAATATGAATGTTTTACCTGGTCGGTCGAACCCCCATTTGTCCGAGTACTGCCAAAGGGTTAATGGTCTGTATGTATCTAATTTGTGATTTTTGAATGGATTTATCTTGAAGCTTCGTCCGTGACTGATAACAAACGCACGACAGCGAGGTAATTTATAACTGCTTAACGAATTCAAAATCCAAGCTAAAACTGGATGTTTAAGTCCAAAAAATCCTTCTGTAGTTAGTGCGGATTCAATTATATTTTCAACGTCGTCTGGGTTGGTTGCTGACTCAAGTTCTTCCATTAGTTTTGACAGTATGATTTCCAATTCCACAAGTTCTTGTTCGGACAGGGTAAATTTTTCTGCGATTGTTGTACCATTCAAGTTGATTCGGCCACATTCTAAAATTAATTCCTCATCTTGTGGTTTACCGTCTGGCAGTTCACTTGCGGTTACAGAACCAAAATAGCATCCAACAAAAAGAATTATTATTCCTATTGTAATCGTTTTATGGATATTCTTCATTGTTTAAAACCCTTACTTATAATGATTAAATATGTGCTTTATTGTATTTATTTTTATTGAAGTGGGCATATATGTTCATTAACTACGTATGTTACTGATATTATGGAGTGAAAAATCAACGTTCTTTCTAAAAGATGTTTCATCTTAACTAAAAGTGAGTATAAAAAATATGAGACACCAACCACATTTAAAATATGGGTGTATGTCCCAACAGTATTTCTAAATCTAGTCTTTTATCCTACCAAGAGGGAGAAAGAGTAAAATCAATTCCCCCAACACGGCGGGCAGAACCCATGAAGAAAGTCCAACATTTTTGAGGATTTGGTTGAGAAACAAAGATGTAGAGACCAAAGAAGTGGGTCATCATCCCTATTTGTCTTCCGTGTAAAACCTCTGTGTTGAAAGGACTTGGTTTCAATATAAATGTTTTATCTGGGAGATCGTATCCCCATCTGTTTGAATATTGCCAGATTGTTATTGGTCTGTATACGTTTATTTCGTGATTTTTGAATGGGTTCATTTTGAAGCCCCATCCTTGGCTAATTACATATGCACGACTGCGAGGTAATTTATAAGAACTTAGAGAATCAAGGATCCAGTTCAAAACAGGATGGGTGAGTCCAAAAATCCCATTCTGAAATGACGTGGATTCAATTATATTTTCAACGTCGTCTAAATCAGTCGCTGACTCAAGTTCTTTCATTAGTTTTGATAGTGTGGTTTGTAATTCTACGAATTCTTGTTCCGTCAATTCAATTCTTTCCGTAGTTATTGAACCATCTAGATTGACTAGGGCATATTCTACTTCTACCGCCTCTTCTTGTAGTTCACCTTCTGGAGATACCTGTGCAGTTGCAGGGTTTATAGCAAGTCCAGCAAAAAGAACTATTACACCTATTATAAATATTTGTTTTTTCATAATTAGACAACACCTCCGTTACATATAGTTTCTATCTGACTGCATGCTTTTTGACATTTATATACTTTTTGAATCTTTTATATATATGTCTCTTTAAATTTGAAACTTGCCATGTGTCTTTTTCAAATCCTGTTATATATTGTTTTATTTTACTATTTCTAAAAAAAGGAAAAAGATGGATGGATTAAGGAACTAGTGGTATTGGTTCCATCCATTCTGGACTGTAACAGGTTGTTGTCGGATCTCCGTATAGTACCTTAACGTTTGTTAGGCCGCCTTGAGACAATTGGAAAAGAGATGAGCGCCCATATATTGTTGTAGGGTCACAGGTTGTGAAATCACGATTAAGCATCCAAGTGTATTTTGATTACGATTCTCCAATGCCTTCTCCTTTTACTAATACATCGTTGAATATCCACATATTGTGTAAATCATCTTCAACACCATATGCCGATCCAGCACATCCAAACCACACTGTCGATCCGTGCGAGAGATATACCATTGGTCCCCAATGTTCGCCAGTGGTACATGAACTCCAAAATTCAAGTTCACTGTGAAGGTTTTCGAATAGTTGATCTACCCATTTGAAATGGATAATGTCATAAAGGCTAGGCTCTTGTGAATTATAAGCTGATTCTCCGCCCCATCGGCAAGTTTTTGTTTGTTTACCATCATATCCACTGTAGCCGCGCCATCCATCCCACCAGTTGAAATCTTTTAAGGGAGATTGATTTCAATTTAATCGATAATCACAATGTATTATTTTTAGGAGTCCAAACGTTTCTAAAAAGTAAGAGTTGTTTTTAATTGGGGGCTACGCGAGGAGGGAGATTTGAACTCCCGTGATCGTAAGATCAATGGATTAGCAATCCATCGCCGTGCCGGGCTGGGCCATCCTCGCTTTTGGAAAGGGGAAATAAAGCACAATGATAAAAAGGTTATGTTGCTAAAAAACCAGGAGAAACTTAATTTGGGATATTGCATAATTGAAAACGAATATTAAAATATAGTAGACTTGTTATATTTTACCTAATGGAGGATTGGACTGAGAAATATCGACCGGAAAGTCTTGATAAAATTGTTGGAAACGAACGTGCTGTTACAGAACTTAAAAGATGGGCTGATGTATGGAACCACGGGAATCCCAAGAAACGTGCTGTAATACTGTC
>CAZXHI010000149.1:0-24035 GCA_964640555.1 uncultured Thermoplasmatales archaeon
CATAGGACGTATGACGTACGTACAAAAAGTATTTGGGGATTTCGATTTTGGAAAGGGGAGAGGAGGGAATGTGAAGATATAATGAAATCAGCATGATTTATTGCAGATGTTATTGTTAACACTTGATGAGAAAATGTTTATGATATATATTTTATTACCACTCTTGCCCAGATTCCGGCAAGCATCTATAGTTTAAATAGTATAAATTATATTATTATGAAGGGAAGATAACGTAAGGTGGCATTAAATATGAATACTACTGGAAAAACAAAATCGGTAATTTTATCGGCAATAAGCATCTTAGTAGTTTTTATCCTTCTATCTGGTTGTGTTACGCCCACTGGATATATGGTCGAGATGCGTGATGGCATACATCTTGCTACGGATGTTTATCTACCAACTAAAGATGATTTGCCTCATGGCTCGATTCTCATACGAACTCCATACGATAAAGACGGTCTTAGTTTAATGGGTTCAAACTTGGCAGATGCTGGGTGGCCAACAGTTATTCAAGATATGCGGGGGAGATTTGCTTCAGAAGGAATTGATACAGTGTTTCGAAATGCACATACTGATGGACCAGATACGTTATCATGGATTGCAGATCAAAGTTGGTCAAACGGGAAAATTGCAACCTACGGTGGTTCTGCTTTGGGAATTAACCAATACTATATGGCCGGTGCAAATCCTCCAAATCTTGCTTGTCAATACATACAAGTGGCAACTCCAAATCTTTTCAAGCATGCTGTGACTCAAGGGGGTCAATTTAGAAAAAGCCTTGTTGAAATGTGGTTGGAGGGGCAAGAAAGTCTTTTTGTTTTACCAGAATATTTTGAACATGAAAACTACACTCTTGATTATTGGACCAATGTATCGCTTGAAGATAATTGGCAGGATGTTAATGTACCTGCAATTCATATTGGTGGATGGTATGATTGTTTTGCACAGGGCACAGTTGATGGTTTTATGGGCTATCAGTATCTTGGAGGAATTAGAGCTAAAGGTAAATCCAAGCTTATCATGGGTCCTTGGACTCACGGAATAGGAAGAAATCAAGGTGAGCTGATTTATCCTGAGAACGCTGTTGACAATTTTCATGATTATATGTTTGAGGATATGGTTATTCAATATACCATGAATGGACCTGATGATTTTGATCAGTGGCCTGCCATATCATATTATGTAATGGGAGATGTTGATAATATTTCTGCCCCAGGCAATGAATGGCGTTATGCTGATGATTGGCCCATACCTTATACAGAACTGGAATGTTATTTTCATGGAGATGGAACATTAAGTACTTCTCTTCCTGGAGAACATGGTCCTTTGACATTTACGTATGATCCAACAAATCCAGTACCAACTTTAGGCGGACAGAATCTAAATATTGCAAGGGGCCCTTATGACCAGAGAATAGTAGAGAATAGAGACGATGTACTGGTTTTTACAAGTCAAATGTTGGAAGAACCTATAGAAACTACTGGTCCAATTAAAACAAGATTGTATGTTTCATCGGATTGTCCAGATACTGATTTTTCTGTGAAAATTACTGATATTTATCCTGATGGAAGATCTATGCTTATTACTGATGGAATACTGAGAATGAGGAACCGAAATGGCCTCGATCATTGGGAATTTATGGAACCTGGGGAAGTTTATGAAATCGAGGTAGATATATGGGACACCTCTTACATATGGAATGTAGGTCACAGAGTTAGTGTTGCGGTTTCCTCGTCGAACTATCCACGATTTTTAAACAATCCAAATACTGCTGATCCAATAACAAAGAATACCACCTACAATATTGCTCATAATACTCTATATGTGGATACAAATTATGCTTCATGTATAATACTTCCGTGGGTGGAATCACGGGCACTAAGTGCCACACCTGAAAAACCAAAGATTCCAAGTGGTCCCACGAATGGAAAAATTGAGCGATCTTATACATATTCAAGTTCTGTTTTTGACCCAGATGAAGATCAAATCTATCTTCTCTTTGATTGGGATGATGGTACAAGCAGTGGATGGATTGGACCTTATAATTCTGGTCAACCAGCAAGTATTTCACACATATGGACTGCCCAAGGAAGCTACAGCATAAAAGTAAAAGCGAAAGACGATCCCAACGGCGATGGAGATCTGTCTGATGGTACAGAAAGTTCATGGTCAGATCCATTACAAATTAGTATGCCAAAATACAAATCACATATCAATAAACCTTTCCTAGACTTTCTGCAGGATCATCCATACCTGTTCCAACTGCTACGACAACTGTTGGGGTTATAGGCCAGTAAACCTTCTCTTCTTTTCTTTATCTTTCTAACGCAAGAGTATTGGGGATTTCGGTTTTGGAAAGGGAAGAGTAGGGGGTAAAAATATGAACAGTTTTTCCTCCTCCCGTTTGTTGCCATAAACAGTATGTTTTATCAGTATAAAAAAATATTATAATATTATGTCATAAATGTTTCAAATAAAAAATCATGGCAATATTTAAGTTTGATTTATAAAGATTCAAAAACAAAATATCTTTAAATCTCTGCCACTAATGAGTCGATATAGAAAGATTTAATAAATCTTGTCAGATATAATATATAAAGGGAGAAGATAACAATGAGGAAAATATTATTGTCGTTAATAATTGTGGGAATTTTAATCCTTAGTGGATTTGGAGTGGTTAATGGAACAAATATTGATGAGGAAAATAAATTTATATCTGAAACTATCTTATTTTCACAGCCTGTTATTTTTGAAGAAGGAAATTATATTTCGATAGAGTTAGATGAATCTACTCGTAATTCTATGGAACCAGATAAACCAATGTTACCTGTAGTTACAAAAGTGTATACGTTTCCATTTGGTACATATGTAAATAATGTTGATGTTGCATTTTCAGATGTTATAGAGCAGGTGATATCAAAGCCAATTATCCCATCACCAGAAGTACATTCATTATCAATTAATACAATCAATAAGATAAAAAAACCAGAAGCGGTGATGACATATTCTGATATTGATATTTATCCAGAGCAACGATACAGTTATAGAACTGGCTCTGGGTTAAAGAATGGAGAACATGTTATTTATCTTATTTTATCTCTTAATATAGTTCAATATGAACCCAGCGAGAATATTATTTGTTATTCTAATATTGCAAAGATTGATATCACATACACTCCTCCTGAGAAACCTGTAACATTTAATGACGATTTTGATCTTCTAATTATTTCACCTACGGAATTTGAGTCAGCATTACAACGTCTTGTTGATTACAAAAATGACTTAGACCCCCCAGTTAGAACAATAATGGTTACTCTAGATGAAATACCTTCTGGAGTTGGAGTTGATGAACAGGAGGACATTAAATATTATATCCGAGATGCTATAGAAAATTGGGGAATAACATATCTACTTCTTGTCGGAGCTGGTGTTGAAGGTGAAGAATTATTCCCTGTCAGATGTGCCTGGCTTCCAAGTCAACCTCATGAGTATTACTTCCCAAGTGATCTCTACTACGCAGATGTCTATGATGGAAATGGTAGTTTTCCTAATTGGGATGTGGATGGCGATGGAAAATATGCTGAGTGGACTACAGATGTACCAAATGTAGATGTCTTTCCAGATGTTTATCTTGGTAAACTTCCATGTAATGATGTTGCTGAGGTAAATACTATAATTGACAAAATAATTGATTATAAGGCGCATAATAAGATGATAAATAAGATCATGCAGGCTGGAGGTGATTCAGTAACAGGTGATCCAGAAGGCATATATGAAGATGAATATGCAAATGAAAAGGTCATGGAAAAATTACCGAGCTATACTACAACACAATTATGGGGCTCCAATGGAAAGTTAACAAAATCTAACATAGCTAAAGGTTTTAAAGACGGTGTGGATTTTGTTGATTTTTCTGGACATGGCAGTTATGCCAGCTGGGCTTCACATCCACCTGAAGATGAGGACACATGGCTTCCACCTGACTCACTCAGGTCCCCATACACAGGTTTCCTCTATATTGACTATGACATGTACCTGATTAACAATGCTAAAAAACTTCCTGTTATTGTATTTACTGCTTGTTCTAATCATAAATATACAATGGATCCTAACTGTATAGGTTGGAAAGGACTGAGTAAAGTTAACGGTGGTGGTATTGCATCATTTGCTGAGTCAGGTATAGGTTATGGACCAGGTGGAAGTATCTGTGTGGATGAAAATATTGGTTGGATGGAAGTTAAAGTCTTTGAAGAGTTATACAATACCAAAGTGCTTGGACAGTCATGGGCTAACTGTGTCTCAGAATATTATACTACTTTTTCAGCAGATATTGATAGATATGATTTTCAGACAATGTTAGAGTTTTCTATGTTCGGAGATCCAACATTAATAATTGAAGATGGTGATGATCCTAAAAGTATAATGTTTGACAAACCTTTATTAAATTTCCTAGAGAACCACCCATATATGTTCCCACTGCTACAAAAACTGCTGGGGCTATAGCCAGCAAACCTTCTTTTTTTCTTTTTAATTTTCTAATTAATAGTTGCGATAGTACGTACAAAAAGTATTTGGGGATTTCGGTTTTGGAAAGGAATGGGTGGGGTAGCTGGCATAAAATGAGATGTCTGTTGCGTTAATACCTGTTAAGGAAACATTTAAATTCCATCTCCTAATTTGAAATACAGGCGGAGGTAGAAAAAATGAAAAAACTTGTAGGTATTTTAGTAGTGACGCTGTTGATTATTGCTAGCTCATCTTTCTCTCTCACAACTCTGGCCGATTGGGAACTTGGAGATGGGCACAAGATGCATTACCCACAACTGCCAGATCCATTTGGTTGGGATGTTGATGCAACCTATGTCGAATCAGTATGGCCACATAATTGTCTTGCTGATGACTGGATGTGTTCTGAATCAGGACCTGTTACTGATATTCATTTTTGGGGCTCATGGCTTAACGACCAATTGGGAGCCATTGTCGCTTTTTCAATAGCGATTGCAGCAGATATTCCTGCCGACCCACCAAGCTTTCATAGTCGACCTGGTATAACTCTTTGGGAACGAACGTTTTATCCAGATGATTGGGTTGTCGCAGGTCCTTTAGAAGGACCACAAGGATGGTATGACCCTGGTGAAGGTTTTTATGTCCCTGAAAATCACTTCTTATATTGGCAATATAATATTGAAGATATTGAAAATCCATTCATTCAGGAAGAGGGAACAATCTATTGGTTGAGTATATCAGCAATTGTAGCACTAGATTCTCCTCAACCACGATGGGGCTGGAAATCATCATTAAACCATTGGAATGATGACGCAGTACATGGCTTCTGGTATGAGCTAGACTGGGTAGAATTATTTGAACCACCATTATTTGAAACATCACTTGACTTAGCATTTGTAATCACTGGCGAAGATGGCCCAGTTAACCACCCACCAAATACTCCAAGCAAACCAAATGGTCCAACAACAGTAACAGAGGGAACTCCATTTACATATACAACAAGTACAATAGATATTGATGGAGACCAAGTGAAATATGGTTTTGATTTTGATAATGATGGAATAATCAAGCCTGATCATTGGACGGGGTTTTTTCCATCAGGAACAACATGTTCTGTAGCAATCACTTTTTCTGGGACGGGAACACGGTATATCAGAGTAAAAGCGGAAGATACACTTGGTGCTCAAAGCAGTTTTTCATCTGCCTTAACTGTAGTTGTTTCTGGAGCTAATAATCCACCAAACACTCCTAGCGAACCTTCAGGGCCAAGTTCAGGAAATATTAGCACGTCATTATCGTTTTCAACTAGCACTACAGACCCTGATGGTGATACTGTTAAATATGGATGGGATTGGAATGGCGATGGTACCGTTGATGAATGGAGTGGTCTCGTAAGTAGTGGAACTACTGATATACGGTCTCATACATGGATGACCGCTGGAACATACAATGTACAAGTAATGGCAGAGGATTCAAATGGGGGACAAAGTGCATTTTCAACAGCAAAAACAGTTGTGATATCTAGTAACAATCCGCCAAACAAACCAGGTACTCCATCTGGTCCATCATCAGGAAAACCAAGTAAATCTTATTCATACTCAGCATCTACCACTGATCCTGATGGTGATCAGGTCTATTACTGGTTTGACTGGGATGATGGTACAAATAGTGGATGGACAGGACCATACAACTCAGGTCAAACAGTAAGTGTGTCACATATATGGAGTGCACAAGGAACCTACAGTATTAAAGTAAAAGCTAAAGATACCAGCGATTTAGAAAGTGACTGGTCAGACCCATTATCAATCAGCATGCCTAAGAACAAAGCAATCAACACACCATTCCTACAGTTCCTACAGGACCATCAACATATGTTCCCACTGCTACGACAACTGCTGGGACTATAGTCGACAATACTTCTCTCCCCTCTTCTTATCTTTCTAACATGTGGAATATTTGGAGATTTCGGTTTTGGAAAGGGGAGAGGGGGCAATATAGTCTAGGGGAACATTTAAATTCTATCTTCTGATTAAAAATACAAAGGGAGATAAAAGAAATGAAGAAAAGTTTGATTGTATTGGGGGCTATTGCTGTCGTATTGCTTATGGTATCTACAGCTACGGCTGTACCACAGGTACATAGTACACCGATGATGGAGATCGTAAATGAAGTGGAACAAAAGAGAGCGATTCTTGAAGGGGAATTCGGGGTTTGTACTGAAAAATTAGAAGATATTTCTTTAAATGTTCAACCTGGAGGAATAATCGATACTATAATTGCCATAATCCTTTTTCTCATTCAACTATTGAATTCAATAATACAATTCATTCTGAATATAATGCAAATTGGAAATCTTATATTGGCTCTCATCGATGCAATAATAACCCTTATCGATGTGATAACTCAATTTATCGGATGGATATTAGAACTTTTTAACCCTGAAGATTTCACAATCGTTCAATAAATCATTATAACAACCAACACACCATTCCTTAGCTTCCTAGAGCAACATCCACATCTGTTCCCACTGCTACGTCAATTGCTGAGACTATAGTCAACAAAGCCTCTTCTTTTCTTTTTAATTTTCTAATTAGTTGTTGCGATTGTACGTACAAAAAGTATTTTGGGATTTCGGTTTTGGAAAGGATTGGTGGGACAACTGGCATAAAACAAGATGCCTGTTGGCATTTTTTAATCAAAAAGAAAGGCATTAGAAAAAGGAATATGCAGAATGAAATGATTGGGAATTATCATACCTGACAGGTTTTTTATAAAAATAAGATGGTATTAAATATTAGATGAAATATTTAAAGAATTGATAGAAAAATGGAGAAGAAAATAATATTATTTGTATTTATTACTGCTATTTTGCTACTTTCTTTTCCAATTCATGCAATTGAATTCAATAAAACATTAGAACCAGATGAGCCTGGTTCATATCACATTGGCTACTATAAAGTTAGCTATAACGATCCAACATATGGGCGTTATAAAACGACAATCAGATATCCTGCTAAATATGATGGATTTCTTGCTCCAAAAGATATCTCCGGAGTCCCCTATCCAGGTATTGTTGTTGCTAATGGTTTTGCTGGATCAGAGTGGAATATCAAATGGATTTCCAAGCATCTTACTAGTTATGGTTACGTGACAATATGTTTTACTCCACCTGATAAACAATTAGGTGATACCACACAATGGGCTAATGGTTTTATTAGAGGTATTGAAAAGCTGAAATCTCAGAATAGTTTGTGGTTTTCTCCAATATCTGGTATTTTAGGTACAGAAACTTTTGGTGGTATCGGCCTTTCTATGGGTGGTGCAGGATGCATAGAGGCCACAGGAGCTGCTAATTCAGAGATTGATGCAACAGTTGCTTTAGCACCAGCAAGCTCAAATTCTTCTAAAGATGCAGCTCAAAATATTACAGTGCCAATTCAGATTCAGGTGGGAAATAATGATGGAATGGTCCCTCCTGAGCGTGTTATACCTTATTATTCTGTTCTTATACCATATACATTAAATAAAGAATATTTGTCTATTACTGGTGGCAATCATATCGGTTTTGTCGATGAATTTTTTGCGAGGTTTGCTGAATGGGTAGGGTTAGATGATCCAAAAGAAATTGAATTTGAAGAACAGAGACGGATATCCAGTAAATATTTTACAGCCTGGTTTGAGTATCATCTAAGAGGCGTTGATGAGTATTTTACGTATATTTTTGGTGAGGAAGCCCAGAATGATTTAGACGCAGGAATTCTGTCTGATTTGAAATATAATATCATTTATATCCAGTGATTAGAGACAAAATGATTATAGATCATTTTTCAAATATTTTTCACTAACATCCCATAATTTATTCGCTAAATTCATGTCATAAGATTCTTTTGATGATCTTTTTATTTTTTCCTTTGCAAAATATTCTCCTGTTATATTTTCTACATCTGGTGAACTTGCTAGGTATATTGAGGTTACAGCACCTATCTCAGGATTTTTCCCAATCAATTTAAATATCATTTGAGAAAACCCACCTGCATCTCTTCCAAGGTCGGTTTTATTCATCCCAGGATGAACACAGTTAACCGTTACACCGGTTCCCTCTAATTTTTTTGCTAAAAGTCGTGTGAATAAAATCAATCCAAGTTTAGATTGTCTATAGGCTTTAGCTCCAGAAAATTTCTGCTTAAATTCTATATCATCAAAATTAATTGTTCCGTAATGCATTCCAGATGTTACATTAATTATTCGTGAGGAACTGCCTTTTTTTAATATATCAATTAAAAGATTTGTAATGAGAAATGGAGCAAGATAATTAGTTGCAAAGATGTTTTCAATTCCATCTTTTGATTCTCTTCTTTTAAAATCCCATACGCCAGCGTTATTAATTAAAACATGCAACTTATCATATTTTGATTTAAACTCTTTACAGCAATTCCTAATTGATTCAAATGATGCCAAATCGCATTTTAACATGTGTATATTTTTATTATTTGTTGTTGCTATTAGTTCTTTCTTGGTTTTTTCTCCTTTTAAGTTATCCCTGGTTGTAAAAACAATTGTTGCACCTAACTTTGCAAGTCCTAGAGCAGTCTCTTTTCCAATGCCAGATGTCGCACCTGTAATTAATACAATTTTGTTTTTCAATGTGTTCTTACCCCATTTTATTTTTGATAATAAAACCAGATATATTAATTTCACTAAGACATAATCATGATACATTGATTACCATATATCAATGTCACAGATAGAACATACAAAATATCTTTGGTATTATCAAGCTTAGGTCAATAATATTTTTGTTGCCCCTAAAAATTGAATAGTTGCAAATTTTCGATATTCTATGAGTCGTCAAGGAATATCTAATATCACTAAAAGTTTACAAATGTCTGTATATGGAATACCAAAGATACTTATGGTTTTACCTTAAAATATCTATTTCTTAACTTGACTTTGTCACATTAGATTTTTTTTCTCAATTAAGGTAGGATATATAATATCCTATTTAAACTTCCATCCACCTTCCCATCAGTGGATGGGATGCCTGAATGAAGTTTTCGTTATTAGTAAAGGATATACATGGATCACATGATAAACTTCAACGTTTCCATGATGGATATGCCCTGCATTTTTTAACAAAAACTCGAAATATGGCAAAACAATCATTTCAATATATTCAAGGGAAACTGCTTGGTAAAGGAAGATGTAACATGTGTTCATATGCAAAAGATGTCCCTGATTGCAACAATCAATCCCTGCAGCATTTTGTTTCAAATTCACCATGGAATCATCGACCTGTTCTTGATCATATTCAACGTGATGTTACTGAGGCTATTGGGGATAAAAACAATGGTTCAATACATGTCGATGAATGTTGTTTTCCTAAACAAGGAAAGGATTCTGTTGGAGTGAAACGGCAGTATTGTGGTCGTCTGGGAAAAATTGCGAATTGTCAAGTAGGTGTGTATCTTGGGTACACCCTTGATTCATATCGGACATTAATTGATGAACGGTTATATCTGCCGGAAGAATGGATAAAGAATAAAGCACGTAGGAGGAAATGTGGGGTACCATGGTATGTTCGTTTTAAGACGAAAAACGAGCTCGCCTGGGAGATGATTCTTCATGCAAAAAAGAAGAATAAGGTAACCTTCGGTTGGGTCGGCATGGATTGTTTCTATGGTCGTGATTCCTGGTTAAGAAATAAGATAGATGCACAGGGTTTAATCTATATCGCTGATATTCCTTGTAACCTTGGCGTATGGTTGGAACGTCCGAAAACAGGAGTGCCACCACGTAAAAAAGGTGTTCGTGGTCGCAATCCTACTCGTAGGAAAGTGATTGAAGGTCCAGAACCTGTTAAGGTGAAAGATCTTAAAGATCAGTTGAATGATGTGCAATGGAATCAGGTGTTTATTCGTGATACTGAACGAAGGGAGTTATGGGCAGATATGGCGTGTTTGCGTGTCTTTCCAAGTGAAAATGATGGTCTTCCAGGTGAGGAATGCTGGTTGATCATCCGAAAGGATCCAAAGAATAGTAAAGAGATCAAATATCAGTTATCAAATGCTCCTGTCTATACGGGTATTGATCGTTTAGGTCAGATGTCTGGGAGCAGGTATTGGATTGAACGAACCTTGGAAGATGGAAAAGGAATCGCAGGGCTGGCGGATTATCAGGTACGTAATTGGACTGGTTGGCATCATCATATGACCATGACTATTCTAGCTATGCTATATCTTATGGTGTTGTCTATGGATCTTGGAAAGAAAGTTGATTTTTTAACGGTGCAGGATGTCAAAGAGATTTTTGAGGTTATTATGCCAAAAAGACAGGTAACAAGTGAAGAGTTGATACAACTTATCCTTGAGAAACATAAACGTCGGTTGTCATCTCGACGTTCACATCACAGACGGAATAAATAACAAGTAAGTAATCAGGTATTGATGGGGTATTTTTCACGCTCCTTGGTTAGTGTTAGAATGGTTTTTTTATCTGTTGGAAGCATCAGTAGATGTTTTTGGAAGAGGATCATAGAAAATGACTGAGTGATGTTGATTTTATAAGTGTAATTGGGATTGTAATATTTAGCAGATACTTATTGACCTTTGCTAATCTGACAAAGTCAAGTTAAGTTACCAAAGATATTCTGAGGTTATTGTAAAAGTATGAGGTATATAAATCAATGCAATAATAAATTCTCATAGAAAAATATTTATGCAAGTTCCTGTATTCCCTCCGCTTACAGGCGATGAAGTCCACCTTGACGTCCGCCATGACGTTTTGCCATGACGCTCGCCAGAACCACTCGTTATTGAGTTGACGACTTCTGCTTAAAATTGCGAGGTAGAAGTATGGTCTTATCTGTACACTGATTGGAATTGGCGTATTCTTTTTGGAGGTATTATTATGAAAGTTAAAAAGTATATTATTGTTGTTTTGTTGCTGTTTATTTCTTCTTCTTTTTCTCAGATTTCATTAGCAACAACACCAGGCGAAGTTCAGGCAGGAAACATTTCTCTTGAATACCGTAATGTAACAGTTTATGCTCCTGCAGTTGCTCAGACGGAAAACGGGCATGTGGGTGTTATTTCCACCATAACAGTTACTATCCAGAACAATGGCAGTGGTAGAGTATTTGCCGATACATTACCGCTTACGCAGGTTGATATGCAGGGTTCTGCACGTCTGGCTGTAAAAGTTGCTGGTGCGCTTGTTGAAAGTGATGAATCCTGTAACGTTAACGCAGATGATTATGATTTCTTCTTTGTTATCCGAACGTCTTCTCCTATTATTGGTGGTCCTTCTGCGGGGGCTGTCATGACGCTTGCGACAATAGCACTGCTTGAAAATTGGACTATTGATAAAAACCTAGTAATGACAGGGATGATAAATCCTGATGGTAGTATTGGTCCGATTGGAGGGATACCTCAGAAAATTGATGCTGCACATTCGGTGGGAGCGACACGTTTTCTGATACCAAAGGGGCAGATGACTTATACAGAGATGGTTACAGAATCAACCGGGTCAAATGGCTGGTGGCAGACTACCACTCATCCTGTAACTCGAAATGTCTCAGATTATGCCATGGAAAACTACGGTATCGAGGTATTTGAAGTTGAGGACATAAACGATGTGCTTCTTTATGCTACTGGTAATTATTTTCCTGCTACCGAGTCAGAAAGTCAGATTACCACTGAGGATTATATTGATGCTATGAAGCCACTTGCAACGGTTCTTTTGAATGATGCAGAAGAATTATACAATAATGCAAGCGAATCTTTTGATAATGCAGAGATACCAAATCGATGGCCATACTATTATAAGAATAAAGTCACTGATTATCTGAACTATGCTGAGAGTTATTTGAATGATGCCGATGAATGGTATCAGACTGATTTATTTTATTCAAGTGCAAGTAAATCGTTTCAATCATTAATCAGCTCCCGTTTTGTATCTTATGCCTGTGGCTATTTTAGTTCGGATGATGACCAAGAATACGTAAGAACGTTAATCAATGATACACAGTCAATATACGATGCTGAAAGCAAACGGGTGAAAAATGAAGAGATAGACGGGATGATATCACTGCAGTGTATCGGTGTCGCACAGAAAAAAGCTGTTGAAGCAGCAATGTATCTGAAAGATGCGAATGCAAATATTAATAACAGTGACTATTTGAATGCACTATATCAGATCGCTTTTGCGGTAGAACGCAGCAAGAGTGTTGGATGGTGGATTAATCTTTCTTCGCAGTTCGATGATGTTGGTGAGATTGACAAAACGGCACTCACGGCTCTTGCGGAAGAATACATAGATAACGCCCAGCAATCTATTGTTTATTCTACTGTTCTATTTCAAGAAATGGGAAAGAGCTCTGGTTATCTCTCAAGTGCTGAAGAAATATTGGATATCGCACGTGATGATAAAGAAAACGGTTATCCTGCTGCTGCATTGTTTGGATCCTTAGAATCTTTGGTAAAAGGAAATCTAGCTTTGGAACTTGTTGATGGTATTACAGAGGATAAAATCGAAAGGGCACGTGAAAGTGCAGGTATAAGCATTAGTGAAAGCAGGAGACAAGGTATCGAGCCGATACTGTCAGTGAGCTACTATGAATTAGCGCAGAGTCTAATAAATGAATCTTCTTACGATGATGCAATGTTTCAATACAAGTATAGTGACCTTATTGCTGGAGTAGTGGGGCTTACTGGTTTTTCTGGAAGTCATTCTTCTAGATATATGGGCATCCCAGAATCGGGTTCTTCCTCATCTGAAACAGGAATTTTGAATAATGCTGTACAATCTTCCATTACTTACATTGTAATCGGATGTCTGGTTGGTATCGTAATTGGGATAATCGTTTGTATGGTAATTTATGAAAAAGAGAAAACATGAATTATATGGGGTAAACAAGATGAGTTTTGTTGGAAGGTTGAATAGGGAAATTGCGAAGCTGGAAAAACACATTGAAAAATAAAAAATGCAAATTGAAAGTCTTCATGACAAGCTAGAGAGTAAGAAGATTACAGGGGGAGAATTTAACATCAAAAAGAAGAAAATTGAAGAGAAAATTAGATCCATGGATTCTAGAATTCGGGTTTTACATGGAGGAATAGCAAAAGAAAAAAGACACTTGGAAGAAAAAACTGAAGAGAAACATAGAGAAAAGGAAGAAAAATCTGGGAAAAAAGAAGAAGCGAAAAGAAGAGAAAAGAATTATCATAAATGGAGTGAAGAAAATGAAAGAAAAAGTGATTAGCTATCTCAAATCTTTAGGATTCGAAACGGTAAGTCACAAATCTTCACCACGACAAATATTTTACAAAGACGATATTGCCGTGTCTGTGGAATAACTAAAATATAAAAAATTTGGATTCTTTTAAGAAGATTAAACTGGAGATGATACAATGGATGTACTAGAAGAAGCGAAAGAAATAATGAAAATAGCTGGATGTGAAAAAGCATTTGCGGTTTATGGATCAAAACTGGACAGTATTGCAGAAGTTAGACACTGTAGTGAAGAAGGTGAATCAATAGAATTAGAGAAAGATATTAGCAGGTTAGAACCTATTATTGAGAGAAAATTGGTGCTTGACCAAGAAAAACCAATTGAATGCCCACTAACCTCATCAATGAATAAATATTTGGAGTTTTCTTTAAAAAATCGGAGTATAACTCCATGCAACCTAAATGTTGAGGAATGTATAAAAATCGAAGAGAAGATTAACCCGCTTCTCAAAAATTACTGCTGGTCTTTCAAAAAAAGATAAAATTGTGAGGGAGGAAAATAGTCTAGTTATTACCAAAAGCGCCCTCGATATTTACCTGTTGCAGGACAACCGAAGCAACGATTGGTTTTGTAAGCAGAGCAATCTTTACATTTACGATCAAGTCCACAAGGAGGGTTGTTCAAAGCATCGGCCGGTATATTTATAGGTATAACAAAATCTTTTATGCTTGTGACTATGATGTCAAAATCAACACTTTGAACATCTTTATCTGGTCGTATATGGCTATCAATAATTGATTCTAAAGATGCAATATCATCTCCCACGAGTAACAATACTAAATTTTCTTTTCCGGATATAATAAAACCGTTTAAGAAAAAAGGGCAGTCACGAAACATATCTAAAATTTTTTCTGTATTAGTTGTAGCAAGTCTCACCATCGCAACGTTTAATCCAACCTTGTTCAGATTTACGCCCGTGATCCTTTCAATTAATCCTCGTTCCCTAAGTTTTCTAATTCGTATTGCTACAGAAGGTTGAGAGATATGGATCTTTTTAGCGATTTCCTCCTGAGAGACTTCTTGATTTTCATGCAATAGGCTTAATATTATTCTATCCTTTTGGTCAAGTTCTAATGCAGATTTTACCATTGGCTCACCATTAATAGACTAGTGATATTTTTGTAATGTTAATTGACTATATAATATTTATCTATATTAATAGGCAAAATTAATCAAAATATCTATAAATATAGTGATAATATTTATAACAATTGTCGTAATGGTACTTATGCTAATAAGGTGTAGAGTCATCGAACCGATCTTATTTTAAAAGCATTCCAGCCTCCGTTTCCCCCCTTCAATCATGACTCTACATTCTCTTTAACAATAACATACTGGAAGTGAAAAAATATGAAACCTATAGTGAAAGGTCTTGGCAGACAAAATCAAAGAGGACTTGGCGGTGGGACCTACCAAGTTCATAGCAACCGATATCTCTGTTCAAACTGCAATTTCATTACATCGCAACAGGGCATACCCCATTCTCCGATTATATGTCCAAGATGTGGGCGGTTATTGACACGTATAACCATTTCCAGTCATTGAAATTACTGATTGTATGAATATTGAGTGATGTAAAAATGATCAATAATAACGGTGTTGAAAAAGAGGAAATATGTTATGGACAACGTAATAATAAATTTGGGAATTGCTGCTTTAGACGTATTCATATTAACCTGGTTATTTTATAGGAGTGATAATGGAATGAAAAAAAAGAAAATAAATGAGTTTTTAGGTGAAAAATGCAGAATTTTCATCGAGGAACCAAGCGAAGAAAGAATTCATGTTAATACAGGTATAATATGCGATTTTAACAGGCGTACGGGATCTGTAAAAGTTCAATCCAATCATGGGACATTTCAACTGAATATAAAATCAATATTGACAATAAAACCACTAGGTGATACAAAAATATCTTAAAAATATAAAAATAAGAAGGTTAAAATTATGGTTGAAGAAGTTAAAATTAAAGATATACGTATGCTTATTACTCTCCATCCCGCATTTGTAGATAAAAAGGCATCTGCGGATGATATCGCAAAGACGATGATTGCAAACCCTAAACTAAAATCTGTATGTGTAGTAAATGACAAACTGAAATTAATAGGGATAATAACTCTTAAAAAGTTAATTAAACATGAATTCATGAACCTTCTACCAAGTGAATTTGAAAATTTGGATGCATTAGAGTTTATTGGTAATAACATCGCTGAGGACTTTATGTTCCCCCCTGTTTTTGTGAAAAATGAGGATACATTAAAAACAGCGTTTGTTAAGATGTATGAGAATAATATAGATGAACTACCTGTTGTCGACGAAGAACTTCATTTAATAGGCATCATTGATATGCTAGAATTGCTGACAATATTGATAGAAAAGAAGGAGCAAAAGGCAGGGCAAAATTTCTTGAGTCTAAATATTAACAGACCATTCACGAGGAAAAATGATTAACTATCTTTTATTAGCAGGTATCGCTATTGGACTTGGTTTTCTCATTGGAAAGGGAACTCATTTCCTGAAAATAACAGGCGTAGTTGGTTATATCATTACAGGTATCATTATAGGACCTGATGTTCTAGGTATTATCCGATTAACACCAGTTGAAATTGAAACAATGACAAACCTTGCTCTTGGTTTTGTAGCATTCATTATTGGTGGAGAGTTAACCATTTCTCTGTTGAGAAAAATGGGGAAAAGTATCATCGCTATTATAATAGGTGAATCCATTGGGGCGTTTGCAGTGGTTTTTCTTGGTGTTTATCTATTAACCAATAATCTACCATTAGCGATTCTTTTTGCTGCGATGGCTCCAGCAAGTGCACCAGCGGGAACCGTAGCAGTGATACATGAGTATAAAGCAAAAGGAAAACTGACTAATGCAATATTGGCAGTCGTAGGATTTGATGACGGTTTAGCTGTGCTGATCTATGCTTTTTCAATTGCTATTGTAGGTATACTGGTGTCCTCTGGCACGTTTTCAGTCTCTAATTTAGTTATGACTCCCTTGATGGAAATTGGTGGTGCTCTTTTAATTGGAGCAGTCATTGGTGCCATTTTTGCCGTTATCCTTAAAAGACTCATTGAGCGGGAAGAATTTATTGCCGTTACCTTAACAGCTATTCTTGTTACCGCTGGTTTGTCATTATTATTGGATGTATCGTTAATACTTTCATGTATGGCAATGGGTATGATGGTGATCAATGTCTATCCAAGGGAGAATAGACCAGTATTTGAACATATAAAGTCTATTAGCTTACCTATATACATCCTGTTTTTTATTATAGCAGGCATAAATCTCCATTTGGGGCTTATGTTAACTATCGGTGCCATAGGGATTGTATATATTATCTGCAGGAGTACTGGCCTCATTGGGGGGAGCTATCTTGCTGCATTGGCCTCTAAGGCAAATCCAGTAATCCGTAACAACATAGGATTAGGCATATTATCGCAGGCAGGAGTTGCTATTGGACTTGCGTTGCTAGCATCTCAAAAGCTTGCATCATTGGGTATGCCTGAAGTAGGTACAATCATTGTGACTACTATTGCCGCCACTACTATTGTATTTGAGGTAATTGGACCATTGTCAGCACGAATTGCCCTTATTAGGGCAGGTGAGACAAGCAGAAGATGATAATTTATTTATAATGAAGAAGGAGTGTGGTTAAAACAATGAAAAAGAATGAAGAAAAACTAATTTCTGAATTTTATGAATTAAAAGTAGAGCAACTTATGGATAAGAAGATATGGGACCTCCCTGTGATAGAAAAAGATGCACCGATAAGTTATGTTCTCTCGATTCTTGATGGAAAATCACATGTTTGGGTAGTCAATGATATGAAAGAGAAGGAGTTGGTAGGAATTATTACTCGACATGATGTTCTTAACATTCTTGCACCACCGAGAACATATTATAATGTGTTCAGTCTGCCCAAATCCCATCATCATGGAACAGCGGGAAAAGCAGAAGATGTCATGACGAGAGACCCGATAACTTGCAGGGCGGATGATAAGATTGTTGGCGTATTGCAAAAAATGATTCGGCATAGGGTGAGAAGATTGGCAGCAGTAACTGACGATAGTAAAATACTAGGTGAAGTTACTTTACGTCATCTGATATGCAAATATTACAAAGCTAGTCAGTATTATTCAATAACAAATGGTCAAGTGGAAAATAATCTTGTTTCAGATTTGTTAGATTTCATAAAAAAAGAGAAAATCAAGATAAAATTATCAAAAGTCTCTGATATGGAATTTTGGCTTGACAGTCCAGATAAATCAATTACAGTTAAATTTTTAATAGACAGCAATGCCCGTGAAATATTGTATGATGTTTATTCAGTTGAACATGAAGTTCATTTGAAAGAAGAGACCATAAAAGATGTGGAAAAACTTGAATCTATCGCAGAAGAAGATCGTAAATGGAAAGTTGCAGAGACAATAGAAGATATATGGTTGATTCTTGATGAAGTTGAGATTTGGGCACGAAAAAACAAGTTTAACCTTAGGGAAAAGGAAATGATATAGATTTTGTTTTCTTATATTATTGAGAAAATGTAAATATAAACCTTTAAGATAGTGTGATAAAAATGAGTTTTTTTCGACACAAGAATGAAACCGGATATACACCAATTCAATGGGAAATTAAAAGAGATTGCTTAAATGTTATTTTAGAATGTGCCAAATCAGAGTACCCGAATGAGTTTGGTGGTCTTTTAAGGGTTGATACTGTATCAAAAAATACGATTATAGAGATTATATTGCTGCCTGGGACTATATCTGGTGGCTCTCAAGCAATATTTCAGTTGCATATGTTGCCTATAGATTTTAGCATTATAGGTACGGTTCATAGTCATCCTTCAGGAAGCCCAAGACCTTCAAAGGCAGATTTAATGCTTTTTGATAGATATGGAAAAATACATATTATTGTTGCAAGTCCTTTTGATGAGTATTCTTGGAGAACATATGATTATTTAGGCAAAGAGATTGATGTTGTAATTGTTTAAAAAACATATAAAATTTTATAATTGTTATAGTTATGGTTAAGTGAGAAGAAAATGGTTGAGCTTAGAAGAGAGCTAGGTTTAAAGGAGGTAGTAGCAACTGTTGTCACCTCTGTAATAGGTGGAGGATTATTTCTTACAACTATTCAAATACAGGATAAAATACCAATTGGTTCATCAATTATTTTTTCATATATGCTCGCAGCGATTCCTGCTCTTCTTATTGCATTATGTTATGCAGTTTTATCTTCTGCAATGCCATCATCTGGTGGAGAGTATGTTTTTATCAGCAGAATCGTAGACCCTTTCCTAGGTTTTATTGTAACATGGGCTAGGTGGTTTGCCATGATAGCTGTGATTGCTGCTATGTCAGTTGGCGATATTGCAATTCTAAATCATTTTTTTAAAATAGTTCATATGGAAAATATTTCTGTTTTTGTATCATCGTATATTCAGTTGATAGCAATTATTTTGGTAATATTGTTTTTACTGGTAAATTACTTGGGTGTTAAAATATATGGGCGGGTTCAAACAGCTATGTTTGTATTATTAATGATTGGTCTTTTTTCACTTATAATCTTTGGCCTACCACATGTGAATTTTAGTAATCTTAGTGCTTTGTTTAACCCTGATTGGGCTCTTATTGCTCAGGCAAGTAGCTTGATTTTCTTTAGTTATATTGGTTTTAGCGCTATTACTGATGTAGGAGATGAGGTAAAAAATGCTAAAAAAACATTACCTCGTGGCATTATTATCTCTATTTTCACAATTGCTGCAATATATATTCTTGTTGCTATTATTATCTATGGATCGATGTCTCCATCTTTTTATTCATCATATGATTTTGCCAATGGTTCTGTAGCTGATGTTGCTGCAAACTTTTTACCTTTTATAATCGCTGCTTTTGTTGCATTTACCGGATCAATTGCTATTATTTCAGATATCAATCCAACTATTCTATCAACTTCACGTTTAGCCTTTGCATGGGCTAGGGATAGAATCGTTCCAGAAAAACTAGCAGAGTTAAACAAAAATAATGTTCCTAAATGGACTCTTCTTATTAATGCTATTATGGCAATATCTATTATTCTGCTCGCGAAAGCATTTATAGAAGCTGTAATGATGATTAATATGGCAGTTTTACTCATTTTTATTACAATCTCTATTACAGCATTAATACTGCCTTATAAACATCCTGAGATTTATAAAGATGCACAATTTAAAATCAGAGGGCTCCCAATTATTGCTTTAGTTGGGCTTATTACATCTTCTCTTTTCCTTGTGTTCATATTAAGACTCCCAGATGCAATGCCTGGGTTTTTACTTCTCTTATCATGGATTGCTGTTGGTAGTATTATCTATATTTATACGCAAGAAAAACACCAGTTACATTGGAGGCTTCAGAAACAACAGAGAAAAGAAAAAGACAAGGCGGATGAGGAGTTAATTAGAGAATTGGTTGATACCACAGAAGACAGAATAGTAAGAAAGAAAAAATGATAATGTGATGTGTTTTTGGTTTGGGTCAAGTTTATCTTCTAATGTCAATTTATGCAGTTTTTCCATTAGTTCCTTCATTTTTTTATTTCTCCTGCTTTAGTAAGCGCTATTTTTGCAACTATAGGTCCTATGAGTTCATGTATAATCGTTGCACCGATGATAACGCTTATGATGATGTCAGATAATATATCAAAAGTAGAATTTTGTTTTATTAGTAAGGCTAATCCAATAACGATACCGCCCTGGGGGATTAATCCACCTGCGACATATTTTTTTATCTTCGGCGGTGATTTTGCAATCGTCGCTCCAATCATAGTTCCAGATATTTTTCCAATGGTTCTAAAAACAACAAAAAATACTATTAAAATGAGGGATGTTGTGAGAATAGAGAAATTAAGATGCATTCCACTAAGGGTGAAAAAGAGAACAAAAATCAATTCTTCAGTATATCTCTCTAGAATTTTAAATATCTTTTCTCTCAAGGGGTTGAAATTAACAACAATTGCTCCCATTGTCATTGTTGCTAAAAGTTCATCAACTCCAAATAGCATTGCTGCCCCAAAACACAGCAACAATAAACATAATATGATTACGATGAATCCGCCCTCGGTTTCTTTCTTAAATATTGATGTAATTCCATTAAAAAGAAATCCAAAGATGGTTCCTAACAATATAGCACCAAAAATAGTGATTAATGGGCTTGTTAAAGAATAAGATATATTGAAGTTTTGGTTTAGAATTAGGATGCTGGCTATTGCGATTGCGAGACTGTAATTGATGATGCCCAGAGCATCATCAAATGCTGCAACACCCATGATAGTAGAAGATACATCTCCTTTAGCCTTATACTCATGTGATACTGCTAACGTAGCTGATGGATCTGTAGGTGAGGCAAGGGAGCCAAGTAAAAGACATAGGGGAATAAAGATGGCAAACAAGGTAGCATTAGGAATATCAATGAAAAAAGGCGTTATTGCCAGTAGTCCTAAAAAGACAGCTAGAAATGCAAATTCCGCTTCAAAAATGGTAATGAAAACTATTCCTTTCCCCAATTTTTTAATTCGGTTATATAAAAGAGTGCCACCTACTGAAAACGTGATAAAAGAAAGAGCGATATTTGTGATGGCGTTGTTGTCTTCTATAAAATTATTTGGAATGACATGGAATAACTCAGGGTTTAACAATACTCCTGCTAAAATGTATCCTGTAATTTTCGGAAGTTTTATTTTTGAAACAAGTTCACCAAGTATGAAACCAGTGAATATGATAACCCCAATGATTAGCAAGGATTCCATATAATCTCTTTCCCTACAATTTACGAAATATTACTCTTAGTAATGCTCTACAATGTTAAATAAGTTAATTAGACAAAAAATATTATAACAAGTATTGATTAAGGGGGAGATTTAAAAATGAAAAAAGAAAACCTTGTTGGAGGACTTATTACAACAATCATTATAATCGCTGTAATTCTAATATTATTATTTACAGGAGCATCTGAAAAAGATATTGATGTTAGTGTTATTGATATTAATTATGTTAATGAACAGTTTTTTGTAAATATATCCGTGAAAAATAACCAAGATAAAACTGGTTGGATTTCTGATACGTTTTTAGAAACTATTGAGGGTAATAGTATTAGTTTGACAGGTGCGGGTGTTACTTATAAAATTGAACCTGGTCAAACAAGTGAATTAACACTTTGGTCAGCTGAAGTTCAGGTAAGCATAACGAATCCTCCATTATATTTGATTTATACTGCTTTTCCAAGTGGAAATAGATATACTATTGAAATCTAAATCTCAATTGTAAGTTACAGATAAATGTAATGGATGTGGAAAATGCAAGGATATTTGTTTTGTAAAAGCAATAAAAATAGAAGATGGAGTAGCTAAAAGAAGCAGTGAATGTAGAGGATGCGGAAGATGCGCAGAAATATGCCCAAATCAAGCAATCGAACTAAAAATTAACAACGAGGATTTCATTGAAAAGACAATAAAAAGAATAAATTCATCTGTTGATGTTACCTAAAAACTTCTCAAAGAAAATATTATTCATTCTTAAAAGAGGTAGGAGTTTTTTATGAAATATGATACAATTATTATTGGTGCAGGATTTGCCTATGGAATGAAAGACATCAGTGCAAATATGGCTGGATATATACAGGTTAATGAGATTGTGAAAAAAGGAGATACTGTCAGAGTAGGTGATTATTCAGGTAAGGTTGAGAAGGTAACTCGATTTACAACAATGATTAAGGATAGTTCTGGTAAGCATCATGCAGTACCAAATACGTATCTTGTAAAAAATACGGTAACTAAGCAGTAAAAGGAGCAATAAGCTCCCATCTTTTTTCTTTTATCCCAATATGGATTCATATACTATCACCATCAATTTCATTATTTATCTATAATAATGTCCAAGTTTACCATCTATCTCAATAGCAATTTTAATAATTTGATTAAAAATCCTATCAATATCTACTTTAATTTCCTCAATACTTTTTTGTAAACTTTGCGATCTTAATCTATATTGATTATTTTCTTTTATAATCAATCCAGATCTTATGAAATTATTTAGATGATGTATTATTGCACCACGTGAAAGCTCTAAATTTTCTGCAATGCAATCACTACTTAAACCATCATTATCGCCACATCCTTCTCTAACAAGTAATCTAAATATTCTACCTGCTGAATCCTGCTTATCCCTTAAGGTGAAATACCCAAATGATTTGCATATGTAATCAATATCATCTTCTAAGTTGCCAGGGGCAGGTGATCTAATCTTTCTAACTTGAACTGTTCTTGACATCAATTATTATAAATACGTTTACCTTATTTAATATTTTTCATTATTATTAATTATTATTTAATTTCAATCAACAAAAACATAAAGTTTAAATATATATTGATACATTATGAATTTGTTTGCTTTAAGCAATCATATATGGATATGAATATTGAGGTGAAAAATATATGTCAATAATAAAAGATAGGAAAAATAAAATGATAGAAAAGCCAAGAGATAAAGGAGAATTAGTCGCCAGGAGACCTTATGATCTTTGGAGAGATATGGATAGTCTCTTTGATTCATTTAGAACTGGTTTTGATGATATTTTCTGGCCATTTACTGGCACAAGTGGACTAACAACCTATTCACAAAGAAGGACACCGCCAATGGATGTTGCAGACTTAGGTGATCATTATGAGATGCGCTTAGAAATGCCAGGCATACCAAAGGGCAGTCTAGATATACAAGTTACTCAAAATGGAATAGAAATCAAGGCAGATTGCAGTAAAACAAATGAAGAAAAAGATAAAAACTGGCTAAAACGTGAATGTAGTGAAATGAGTTTTTACAGAGCTATTGAGCTTCCAGAAGACTTAGAAACTGAAAAAGTTGAGGCTGAATTAAAAGATGGAGTATTATCTATACATCTCCCAAAACTTGAGCCGAAACCACAACAAAAACCAAAGAAAATAGATATAAAATAAACAAATTATCTATTTTTTTCTTTTTTCTAACAAGTAGAAATTCACTTGTAGCATTATTACTTGCTGATAATGAGGGAGATGGTTAGGAGAATCAACTAATTGAAGATAGGTTAATTAAATAATAATATCGTTTAATATTTTGTATACAGGCTACGTGATTTTAATATTATTAACATAATACATTAAAACTCACTGTTTATAAAACATCAACAAAAACTCTAACAAGAAAAACACCCTCAAATC
>CAZXHI010000150.1:0-8132 GCA_964640555.1 uncultured Thermoplasmatales archaeon
ATTCTTGCCCTGAAGCCTCTGCCAGATTGCATCTTTCAGGTCTCCGTTATCAAAATCTTTCATCATCCGGAGTCCGTTTATCAGCAAATCAGCGTCTTTCTTGCTGATGTTCCAGAGATTCAAAGGGTTGAAAACCCACTCAGGGGTTCCACATTTTACAAATAACTTTCTAACGTATGCTTTTTGTTTTGCAGTTGCTGCATCCATTAGCTCACCTCCATTTATTTTTTTGAGGTGGTCGTCGTGAACCTTCTCTTAAAGCTTTGCAGAGGATAGGCCAGAATAAGATTTAAGTTGGAATGGTGAACGCTTCTTAATAAAAAACTGTAGTAGGTGAGCTTGGGTGCAACTGAGAAAAAGTAATTCATAGAGATATTATAATCTAAATCACATACCAGTTAAGGTTCAAATAACGTTTCAGATACATTGAAACTAAAATTGTCTTGTATGTAAAAATAAAGTCCTGTGGTATATCTTCTATTATTGAAGCACGATATCCATAGGTGTTTTTTCCAGAGAGCTGGTTTCGCCCCTCGATACCTATTATCAAGTCAGATAAAAATTCCAAGTCCTCGTATATTTGGGTCTTTTCACTCTCCAATAGTCTACCATAAATCTCTTCCCATTTTTGAATAGGTATCTCTTCAATTTCACTATGAAGTTTAAAATAACTACTTGATCTAGTGAAAGTCACTTCCTTGTGTTTTTTTGTCATTTGAGATACATCCAAAAACGGCACTTCACTCAATAGGTTGAGATTCGAGGCATGAAATGTCATGTTGGGAAACGTTAATATCTGGTTGGTTGCATAGTAAACAGAGTATCTTTTGGCCAACTTTCGTAGGTTGTTGAATTGATCATAATCGTCAAATCTTTTGCCAGTCTTTTTGTTCTTTTTTCTGTAAGGTATTTTGAATCTGAAATAAGGACCATTCCAATACCCCAAATATGGTGCTGTGTTACCAGTGAGTTCAGTAGACAATTTGTATTGGATAAAAAAATTACAGCCTTTGTGACTTGGATTACCCGGAACTGGCAGCCAAGGAAAGTAAAAGCCCGTGTCATATGCAAGTTTTTTTTCTTGTACTAAATTAGGTATAAATGGGAAATAAAACTTTCCTTTATTGTATAATAATTTCATGATGATCTCGAAATTGGCTAATTGCTCCAATTGAAATTCTGAGAAATCTGGTTCGTTCATATTCCTCTCCTATGCTATTTCTGGATATAATGAAATAGTGGGGCTTCATTTAAATCTATACATCTATGTTGGCGTTAAAAATTTTAACGGCCAATTTTAGGGCTGGTCAAATGGTTGAACGGTACGCATAAAAATTTAATTGCATATTTTTCATAAAAAGAAAGAAAAAAGAAAGTTTTAGTTAGTCCGTGGAAAATAATATTGGAAGTCATGCCGAAAAATAATTGTTATCGTGCTATGCTATAACGTACTTTTCGCTGAGATATTCGTCGATTTTTCCGTCGAAAAATTACGAGAAAATACTGAAGTCATAACCAGCTAGACCACGAGCCCGTTTGAAGAGTCGGAATAACTTTATTGTTTTTGTAATTTACTGAACAATTCTTTATTATGTACTTGATCTACACATCCGTCTACATACTCACCTGCTAAAAATGTACATAAAGTGTGTTTCCATTATAGTTTTTCCTGCAAATAGGAGGGATAGGATAATTGAAAGGAAATAAAGGGATGCAACAGCAGAAGCGCTCAAATTTTTTTATGAATATTAGAGGAGAAGAAGATATTGACGAATATACATTTAACATATGGAAATCCGAGTTACAACGGGGGCTGCCATCTTTTTGGGACTCAATGTCAAGACGATAATAAAAACAAAAGATACCTTCAGAATTCTTTCTTAAATATTCAAAATTAGTTGAAAGGTATTTTTTATCAAATGTTAAATACAACGGATTCTATTCTTCCTGGTTGATGAAGTATAAATCCCCGAAGTTAACTGTTGACGGAATTGTATTAAAAGATGGAAAGATTCTTCTAATCAAGAGAAAAAACCAGCCTTTTGAAGGCAAGTGGGCCTTACCGGGTGGTTTTGTAGAGTATGGTGAAAAAACAGAGGATGCAACAGTAAGGGAAGTGCTTGAGGAGACTGGTTTGAAGACTAAAATAAATCATCTTGTTGGTGTGTATTCTGATCCAAATAGAGATCCAAGGGGCCATACTGTTTCGATTATATATATATTGGATATATGTAACGGGGAACTAAAAAGTGGCGATGATGCATGTGATGCAAAGTTTTTTGATTTGAAAAATTTGCCAGATTTGTCGTTTGATCATAAAGGTATAATAAAAGATGTTTTGGGAGGGATTTGAAGATATGTTTTGTCCTAAATGTAAGGTACTTATGTACCCAAAAGAAAATGTTTTTGTTTGTAAAAAGTGCGGATTTGAAAAGAAGAAAACTGGTAATAATGTAGTTATAAGTAAACAGAGGAAAAAGGAAGTAACAATCATCGAAGATAAAGATAAAACCAATGTTCTTCCAAAGACACGGATTAAATGTCCCAAGTGCGGGCATAACAAAGCTTTTTGGATACTAAGACAGATGAGAGGTAGTGACGAACCTGAGAGTAGATTTTACACATGTGTTAAGTGTGGACACAAATGGAGGGAAGATTAGAAGCACACTTACCAATGCTGCCGAAAATGATGTTGTAAGAAATACAATTTTATTGCATATGGGAAATTTGATAATCTAAAATACCGTCATTGTTATAAACGTAAAATGTATTATATCTTTGCGAAAAAAATATCTTGAACATTGAAATTGGGGAGGAAACGGAACATGTTTAATGCTAAGGTAAAATCAGAAATTCTAAAGGGCATAATTGACGTAACATCTCCGCTTGTAAGCGAGGTGAAGTTCAATATTACGTCTAAGGGAATTTCTCTGAGGGCTGTTGATCCTGCACATGTAGCTATGGTTGATTTAGAGGTTGAGAAAAAGGCTTTTGAAGAATACAAAGCTAGTGAGATGGAACTGGGAATTGACATGGATAAACTGGGAGGAATAATGCGACTCTCAAGCTCTGGAGATATAGTATCACTTGAATATGATGAAACTGCAAATCGATTGATAGTTAGAATAGGCAATCTCGTTCGTAAGATGGCTTTGATTGATACTGCAGGTATGCCAGATCCAAAGATGCCAAATCTTGATCTTCCTGCGAAAGTGGTATTAAAAGCATCTGAAATTAATCGTGGTGTGAGAGCTTCAGAGGCTGTTTCCGATCATCTAGCTTTAGTGGTTGATAAAGACAATTTCGAGTTATTCGCTGAGGGTGATACCGATACGGTGAATCTTAAACTGCCAAAGGATCTGCTTGTCAGTCTAACTGTTCCAAGTAAATGCAAAAGCCTTTTCTCGATAGATTATTTCAGCAATATGATAAAATCTGTAAAAGGCGAGGACCCAATATCAATACAGCTTGGCAACGACAATCCTGTTAAGGTTGAATTTGATATCGCTAGCAGCAAGGGACATGTAAAATATCTACTTGCACCTCGTATAGAATCAGAATAAAAAACGATATTTTTTGAGGTGTAGGGTATAATCAAGGACGGTAGGCGACGTAGATACATTGGCTTTGTTATCAAAGCATCAACTGGAGATCAACATATTGAGAGATTTGAAATAATCGGTGAGATTAAAAGACGATGTAGACAACTTTTTAGTAAAGATTACAAAGAACTGGGTATATATCTGACTAGATTTGATGGAGAAAAAGGAATAGTTAGATGCAATCATATTGAAAAGGAAAATACGATAAAGCTTTTAAGATCCATAAATAAAATTTATTCCAATGAAGTGGAGATAAAAACCCTGGGTACATCAGGTACAATAAAGTCACTAATAAAGAAACATATGGAAAAGTGAAAAACAAAAGGAAAAACTTCCACATGATGATTAGAAACTTGTCGCGCTAATTTTAACTATGACCCTCTGATCTAGTAGATTCCCAACCATACTTGAAGACCCAGGACATAAAATCTTGGCCATGCTCTACCCAAACGGAACCTACATTAATCTCATTCTTCCCATCATTATCACAGTCGCCGATACTTACAACTGCCAGACCCCCAAATGTTGGAAGTATGGCCTCTTCAACATATGTGGAACCATTCCATTGAAGTATGTGAACCAGGTTTGTTCCTGCACAGACTTCTGCTATTCCATCGTCATCCACATCTCCAACATCAAGACCTTCTATGATCGCGTCTTCACCTGGCCATTGCTTCTCAAATTTTACCTCATATCCAGTGCCATTCCATTCAAAAATGGTGATTTCTGGAGAATAGTATCCAACATGAATCTCATTTTTACCATCCATGTCGCTATCCTTGCAGATACAGGCAAAAGGCCAACTTTCCCAATCTTCGGTAGTTTTAATCACAGTCGGATCAAACTCACCGGTTTCTTTGTTCCAATCTAGCACAACTACCTTGTTTTCATGACCCCCTCTATTTGCCAAACCGCAAACTATCTCATTTTCTCCATCTTCATCAACATCGCCTAGCCCTGCCATATACACATAACCATCCATGCTAGTATCATCATACTCCGCTGCTTTCACAAGTCGCCAGCCGTTCCATTTAAAAATCACAATCTCGGGAACCGAGCTCCACCATCTCATTGGACCACCGCTCATAATTAACTCGTTTTGCCCATCATTGTCACAATCTCCAATATAGCAGTCACCGTTTCCACCACCATGTCTGAACACCCAAGGGTTCCAACCAATAATTCTGTATCTTTTTCCATCCCATTTATGAATTGCAGCAGACCACGTAGCAGCAATCTCGTTCTCTCCATCTCCTGTTAAATCGCCAATAGCAAAGCCACCTGCATCAGATCTTATGAAAGGATAAAAAGGGCAATGTAATGAATGAGTCTGTTCGTATGTTTGTTTATCTTCATTCCATTCCATAACTCTCAACACAGCATCCCGTCCCCCAATTAGCATTTCGTTATCTCCATCGTTGTCACAGTCGCCGATTGGTTGTGGGCCTTCATATCGTGCGCCATACATAGGGCTGGAGCCAAAATTCATCTCCCACTGTATACCATAATCATCGCTAAAATCATTCAATATGCATTTTTCCATTTCCTTAAAATTTACATTCGTGTCTTTTTCATCTACATACTCTTCAGCAGTACCTACATAGCTTATAATAAAACATAGAACCAAAAAAATTACAGTTATTTTCTTTTTCATATTTGGAACTCCCCATATTTCCAATCGTTGATACGAATATAAATATTTGTAATAAAAATATTTTATAAAAATTATGGCTTATATTTCTGAAAAATATAAAAAATAAGAAAAAAAGAAGGTTTTAACTTGGTATCCGACTTAGTAATTTAAGCCAAGCAGGAAGTTGCAGTAATCGTTCTAATGACTGAAATTGTGATAGTATTTGCTCTAAGAAAACGTGGAGTGAAGGATTACTAATTGACTTAATCTTGGGCTCTTCACCATCTTCTATTGCTAATGTAGGATCTCCGAACATCGCCATTTCTAATACTGTTTTATAGTCTGCATCATCCCAGTCTTCTGAGGACATATGGCTATTTACATATCCTGTTATTGCATTACTCCAGACCTGCCCCAGTATTTTTGTATTATATAATTCATCAAAGATATGTACTTCCATCCATCCCCATAACCTCTCTGTTTCATGAGTGCCATAACTTCCATAACCTATGCCTGATGCGCCAAATGATGCGATACCACCACCGTCTATTTTAATTGTTTTCCAGCCTATGCAATTTGCCGAATCAGTATATTTATTACAGGAACATGCATTAAATACGACAACAGGGAATTTCTTTGTATTTCCGACATTATACATCTCATAGTCGATATAGAGCCATCCGGTATATGGTGAGATGGGGCTTTTGGCTGGAAGCCAAACATGTTCATCATCTGGTGCATGTGTAGCCCAGCTACCCCAGCTACCATGCCCTGAGAAATCAACAAAGTCTACAAGATTATTAAACCCATTTGCAATATGCATTTTTGTCAATTTTCCCTTGGATGCCCATAATTGTGTAGTATCGTAGCCTGGGAGATTCTCCAATACTTCCTCATTTGCAAACTCACCTTCATTCACATCCTCGGGATCTCCTGGAAAAGTGTCTCCCCCTATTTGCACGATTTTATTTGTCATCTTATTGTGTTTCTCAAAAAATAGTATCTTTCTCAATATAGTTCTGACCTCATTAACATCTTTGCAGGGGAGTTTACCAAGATAAACATCAGGATACATGTCTACAGCATCCATATCATTACCAGTTTGATTATACTCTGCATATTTGCCGTTGCTGTTATTATCCCAACTTGAGAAATTATATTTACTATCATATATATCTGCATAGTAAAGATCACTTGGGAATTTTTTTTCATAGTTCCCAGAAGGTATATATGCATACCTCACTGGAAATTTTTCATTTTCTTCAAGTCCACTACCAACAAGTAAAACATATGTTATACCCCAGTTTTCTATTGCATTTTTAATGAAATATTTGATTTTCTCTTGATTATCTTTTCCATCTACTAGGAAGTAATCGCCATTGTATATTTCATCAAGAGTGACAAGTTTAGTTGAAATGCCCTGACTGTTCTTATAATCTATAAACGAAGTGTCAAATTCTGGATCAATGCTATAAAATTCGTCTGAAAAATCTACAGGTGTTATGATCAGAAAATCATATTCGCCTGGGAAGTTAATGGGATTTTTGGGTGAGGTGTATGTAAGATCAATGGTAGCGCTTTTGGAATAATATATCATATTTGATGATGGAGAATATTGAACAGGATAAAGATGCACAGTGAGATAGATAACATGCTCACCGTCTTTTAACCCAGCTCCCGCTCTATAACTATATCCGGAGTCAGGATATACTTCGATGTCTGAATATGCTTCAACCATCCCAGATGTTGTTACTGAATTTGACTTGTATGTAGTAGAAACTATTTGCGGTTCTGGTGCAGGCAATATTGGTCTGGAGATTTCTTGTTCAACTATCTCAGAGAATGATACCTTGACATTTGTAATGCGTGTGCCAAATGGGAATGTGTATACCATAGTATGCTTTGGTAAAACGGGTTTTCCAGTTTCCATCGTGCTAGAAGCCGCTTCTTTGATGTTAATGGTGGCATACCTATCGTTTTGTTTTATTGTAGGTTCTGAAAAATGTATTGATTCTGAGAGTTTATATGTATTTTTTTCGTTGTCTAATGCAACAGCTCCAAGTCCACTTATAACCAAAATTCCTACTATGAATAATGATAATATTTTCTTCATATTATTGTCCTCTTGAATATAGAATCCAATATGAGACTTTAAATTTTTCCATATGAATTTTAATGCATTATTTACCATATATTGTGACAATTTCATTCCCAATTAACGCGCCTACAATCACGTTTTTTAATATGTTTCCCCTAGCGTAAAGTATAATAGAGAAGAAAGAGACTAACAGCATTGAAATTCATTGTGGAATACATGTCTTAAATGAAAATGAAGTGACTGGTTTCTCTAACTAGCCACTATACTTCAAAATAAGACACATAAACACTTAGGGAAGATATTAATGAAAAGCAAAAAACAATCTGAAGAGAAATTAAAATCCCAGTCAAGCGATGGGTCAGTAGATGAGAAAGAATTACTTTTTCAAAGTTCTAACGATCTCATGTTATATCTTGATTTACTTGGAAGAATAACTAAGATAAACAGAGCAGGAATTGCTTTTTCAGGTTTTTCTGAAGATGAGATAATTGGGCAGTTATTTTGGAAAATACCTGGAGTTTTTTCTAAACGTAATATACCTAACTACCTCAAGGTATTCAAAAATTCAATTTGGGGAGAACCTACTGAGATCTTCTTTGGTGAACTATATGAGAAATCAGGTAAAAAACATATCATGGAATTTTCAACATTCCCCATTAAAGAAAACAGAAAGATAACGTCAATTCTTGTCGTGGGAAAGGACATCACCGAGCAAAAAGAAGCGGAGGATAAACTGCATGAAACTGGGGAGAGATGTCGTTTAATTACCGAGAATACAAGTGATCTGATTTCTTTAATT
>CAZXHI010000151.1:0-8477 GCA_964640555.1 uncultured Thermoplasmatales archaeon
TTAAAAATATATCATTTGGGACCCTATTGATATTGAAAAATATTAGTACAAAAAAGATTTGATTTATAAACTATTTAGATTCCTTTGTTTGCTTTTTCTTGTTCAATTTAAAGTTAAGCATTCTCTCATGCATTTCTCTTATTCTTTTATCTACATGATTTTGATAAGTGTTGCTCATTTTTACTCCTTTAAACTACAATATATAATGCCCTTTATCTTATAATAATGTTTCTCCTATCAGTTCAGGAGTACGCTTGAAGAAATGAACCAAAAGTGGGAATAATGCATCAAAGGCGTAACTCATGTCATTTGTTAACCACAGTGATATGCATTCTATTGATTTTATATCTGCCAGATATCTTAAAAACTGTGAGCATACCTTCTAAGTTTTCTATCTGTGGGTTTAATATCAAAGGTGCCTTGAAATTTGCTGAAACTCCAAATCTTATTTTGGGTCGATTATGTGGAAAAGTAAGCAAAAACCATGCCATTTGAGGAGTATCAGTTATATCTGTTACACTAACAGTGAAACACTCAGATTCATTAATTTCATCAGGACACTGAATGAATAATTTTTGACTGTCATTTTTTGTTTTTAAGGATATGAAAGCAATATCTACACTTGTCTGATTCTGACTTCTAACCTCTAGTTTTAATTTATAGTTTCCACTGTGCAATGAACATGTATCCCATGTAAACAAAATACCATCGTTTACCCCACTGTTTCCTTCATATAGATTTATCCAATCGGTACTTTGCTCAGATTCGTTAACCTTTGTATAATGTAAACTATAATTTTGGAAATCATCTGCTAGTGCTGTGCCGCAGATATCAACCAACCCATATACAATTTCACCAGAAATATTTAGTATTGAAATAGGTGGTACGTCTGATAACGTGACTATGCTGAGCGCGTCGATTTGACCATAACCCTGAGTTGTTAAATTATACCCCAAGTCAACAGCAGTGTTCCTTAATGCCGTTTTTATTTCATCAGGCGTCCAATCGGGATGCATTTGTAATGTAAGTGCAACTACACCTGTTACATGTGGGCAAGCCATACTCGTACCGCGTAAAGAACGATAACTTCTTCCAGGCCAAGCACTAACAATATCTGTACCTGGAGCTACAACATCGGGTTTAATTACTTCAGCGTAATAAGATCCGCGAGAACTGAAAGACGCGACTTCATCATTTTTATCTGTGGCGCCTACACATATTACCCTTTTAGCGCAGCCAGGGGACGAAATGGTGCCATATGAAGGGCCATCATTACCGGCGGCAGCGACCACTACAACACCAAGATCTACAGCATTATTGGCTGCTATACTAATAGCATCATCAGGATAACCAGATGAATCGCCAGCACTTATTGAGATAACATCTACGTGATCGGAAAAGTTACCATCTCCATTTGGATCAACCGCCCTTTCCATACCCTCTATGAACCACGATGTGTATCCATTGCCTTCGTTGTCCATCACTTTATAAACATACAACTCTGCATTAGGAGCCACACCTACAAATCTAAAATCAGAAGCTACTCCTGTGCCCGCTATAATGCCCGCACAATGGGTTCCATGGCCGTTATCATCCATAGGGTCATTATCATTATTAACGAAATCATATCCATCTACAAAATTGTCCTTTAAGTCAGGATGATTATAATCCATTCCTGTGTCTATAATTGCCACAGTTACATCACGTCCAGTGACGCTCTCCCCACATTCATCATGCAAATTCCATACGTCGTCTGCATTGATCAAGGGGATGGAATCATTCAAGGCAACCTTAATCTCATAATCAGGAACAACGCACTCAACATTTGGTAAGTCCTCAATTTTTTCCAAAATTGCATCTGGAAGCTTTGTTACTACCATCCCATTGAATAGACCAGAGAATTCTTTAGAAAAAATATCTTCTGTATTTTTATCAACTAGCTTCAGTATATTTTCTTTTACATTCCCCTGAATCAATAAAATCTTGTTTTTATGTTCCAAAACCCTTTTGGCCAGCAAATAATTAAATGCTTTTTCAGTTAAATGTAAAAATAAATTTTTCATTTCATTTCTAATTCTGTTCTCAAAAATCGAAAGTGGTTCTCCATCAAATTTGATTATATGGCCGTCATAAACATCGCTATTTGCACCGTTGTTCTGGGCAACATTACTCCATACGGCAACTGACTGTGGGCCATACAAGGTTGATAAAAGAAGGACTATAGTTAATATTGCAAGCAGTTTTCTATATTTCTTATAGAAACTAAAGTAACTAAGAATCTTCATTATCCAATATTGTTACTTTTATTGTTTATTAACCTTATTTAACAATCCTTGTCACCTTTGGATCACTGGTCAATAAGACAACTCTAGAATCAGGTTTTTCCATAGTTAACTCATATCCTAAACTATCGGCAAGTTTCTTTCCAAAATCGCGCACATTATCATGAGAAGGCATATTGGAAAGATTCATTCTTTTTCTAGAACTGCCCACAAATACATATCCTTTAGGTTCAATAAACAGTGGAGAGGCTTTCTCATCCAGTCCAGCATATTCCTTAATGTATTTTTCATCCATATTCCAGCCTTTAACCAATGTATGACGTATAACCGTCCTGGTATCAAGAGACGGCAACAATTCTAATGTCTGATTTAACCGTTCCCAGCCATCGGAAATCAAGGGAGAACAAATTTTTTTATATATGTCCTTATTTGGAGCGACAACTGAAACATACAACTGTTTAGGGAGGGGATCTAAATCCCTCAGTATCTCTGGATTTGTACCATTGGTAACTAAAAACGTAGTCATATTCCTTTTATGACATTCCTCAAAAAATTCTCCCAATCTTGGATATAACGTTGGTTCACCAGATAATGAGCAGGCAACCATGTTAGGTTCATTTGCTTCTTTCCATTTTGTTTGATCGCATCTTGCATCTCCCTTAAAACCAGTAATGAGTCTACGTTGAGCCTCAATAGATTTGTCCAAAATATACTTTGGTTCATCCATTTCCCTGATTTCTTTCTCGGTGAAACCCTGATACCTCCAACAGAACAAACACATGTGGGTGCATTGATTTATCGCTGGAGTCATCTGCAGACAACGATGTGACTTAATTCCATAAAACGTTTGTTTATAACACTCTCTATTAAAAAGGAGACTTTGTCTCATCCAATGACAAAGTTTTACACCAGAATGTTTACCCACGATTGCATAATGTTGCTTCTCTAGAATCCTACGTAATTCTGTTTTCATATATTATCCATCTAGCCAACAATTTCAACTCACCTATATTAACTATATCCTTTTAATCCACTCTTAGAAATAATCTGTAATAAATTATATATACTTAACAATTGTATACGTATTATAATAGTATAAATCTTCGCATATAAATATATTAATTGAGGGTATAAAGTATGACACGGAAAAACGCTAGATTAAATATTGTTGCTACTATTTTAATAGCATCTACAATGCTTATTGGGGCTGTTTTACCATCTGTTTTAGCAGGAGATGGTAGCAATCAGTACAAAGGGTTCTCAAAAGGAATACCCTGGCAACCATTTAACCCGTTAAAAACAGCCACTTTTGTAGAGTTTGACAAGGAGAACTATAATGATGATTATGCATACCTAGCATTGATTCCATCCTCAGTATTTAGCAATGGTGAGACAATATTTTCCAGCCCACTGTTGTTTTTCCAACCCAAAGATTCTTATCCTGATGAAGACAAATATCTATTTTTAAACGATTATGACAGCATACATTATCTGATGGAGGATTGGATGGACTATTGCGGTGGCAATCTGGATAAACTCACGACGATTAATGTACCTAAAAGTGATTTGGAACCAGAGTGGAAAGCCAGAAATTATACATTTATAGAGAGTGATGATCCCTTTGATACTGCAAGCAGAATTGCCCTCAATGGATGGTCATACTCCGATAACGCAGTCATTGCAGTTATAGAAGAAAATTATGAAAGACCTACAGACAATAAAACTACTGGCTCAATATCTGGTGAAATTTCAGGAGAAGTTTCTTCTGAAGGTTTTAAGGTTAAACGTAGCTACGGACCTGCACCTGAGTATGAAAGATTTACCGTAGAAGAAGAATACAAGTATGTTAGGGCGGACTTATGGTATCCTGCAGTTACTATAAACTCAAAGATAATGGAAATGGTACCAGGATTCCCCCCAATAATTACTATTCCCTCAGTTGATCCAGACTTACAATTGTATTGTAGTTATGATGGAGATTGGCTTCAAACCGGTGCCTCATCGGAGATGACAATAACAAATGGACCACATGAAAAATGCTTTTCATATGTTTACAAACCAGGCTTATGGCGAGTTGGCGTTACAAACATGCCTACTGAAGGGGGAGATGAAGAAAATTTCAAGCATTATTTATTGCCTGGAAAGGATGATGGTAAGTTTCTTATCTATGGAAATACTTTAGACGCATTGTTTAACATACTTGGGCGACCAATTACAGAATACGACTGCAAAATCACCAAATATCCTGGTGTAGAGTTGGAGATACCTGATGATCCGCCTTTTGGTTGTAGAGATGTAACATTTGAGTTAACATGGGACAACCAGGACATTAACCTTGGTCTTACAATTATTGGACCAAATGGTGAGGAACTAGAATCAGTGATGGAAGAAGGCAGCGATCATCAAGAGATTCATCTTGAACAACTTGGGGAGTGCCCATCTGGTAAACAGTACTCAATTGTTGTCTATGCACTTTCAGATATTGGCACTTCAATGGATTTCACTGTTGATTACTCATGGGGTCAAAACATTTCAAGGAAAGAAGGGGATTGTCTGGCTTCGGCCTGTGAAGGAGCAATACTTTCTTCCATTTTGAACTCTCCATTATTATATACAAATCCTTCGGATATTCCAGAATGCACAATTAACACATTGTATAAGCTAGGCGTAGAAGAGATATCTATAGTTGACCTTGGTGGATATTTATCCGATGATGCAACTAGGCAACTCTCAGATGCTTTTGACGTCGTGGAACATTTTACGGAATATAAGACAGTTTATGATAGCATTATGGATAAAACAGGAAGCAATGATATAGTATTTTCTACCATCGATCCTTGGAGCTATTGGTACTACACTGTTAAAGCAAGGGAATTGAAACCAGCAGGAGAATTTGAAGAAGCATTTTACTTTGGACCTGCAGCCTATGCCGCTGCTCATCATGGCAGCCCCCTTCTTCTCGTAGATAACCATCCAGAACTATCTTCAGGGGTCCTGTGGCATAATGAATTCTGGAAGAAAAATGGAAATGGGTATACTCATGTTCCGGTTGCCCCTATGGTTTTAACTGGTAGACAAGTGTATGAATTCCTAGGAGAATATGGATTTGACAAGGAAGGAAATGAATCAATGTTGACTGTTGCAGGTCAGTATGATATCGCTCCTTCGTGGACACGTGCATTTGCAGGGGTTGCCAATTCTGGAACCATTATAGGTACGCCTGTTGATGCTTCAAGCATGATTAGCAGAAATATTTTTTATCCAGCACTTATATTTGAAAACCCTGCACTTCAAGGAAAAGTAGAACTAGAAAATGGAAGTAAAAGCACAAGGGCACAATTTTCCATTAAAACACCATTCCAAGGCCTCATAGAAAGACTGTTCCATAAACCATTTGGCAGTAATTTAAAGATAATCAAACCATCTAAAACTGAAAGATACACATACCCCGTTCTCCATACCTATGGTTGTTATGCACATCGTTTCAACGAGCGTGGCGGTGATTATTGGGGAACCAAATATCAAGCAAGAGACGGAACAATTCCAGGTGTAACTATATCACTCAACGAAATAGATCAAGGAACCCGTGTGATGCATGAAGGTATATATGGATGTTTTCATCCAGATATGGCCGAAACAGAGATTACTCCTTTTTATGCCAGTAAAGCAGGCTATCAGAATGCCTTTTCCACTAATTTTGACGTTACAATTGATAACTTAAATCAAGGAGTAATTAGCTGGTATATGGTGCTTCATGGCGATAGTCAAAACGGCGGGCAACTTTCATGGTATTCGCCAACTTCTGTAGAAGATCTGACTGGATCAAAACTGGCACAGTTTCTACTTGGGGTACCACTTGGATTACTTCCAACAACTGAGACAAATCCCTGGAGGGGGTATGATCAACTTTGGGGTAGCACAGAAGAACCTGACACTGCAACATTGAATGCTGAAATTGGATTAGTACTTGGATGGTTAGGACTTGCAAATCCGGATGGTCCACTTGATGGCGGAATCCTTAAAGTAGGTTTAGATTTGGTACCAGCAAACATACCGTTGATGCAATCCAATCGGAACGACTATTTTGATGGGTTTGTAGGCCCTTATAGTATAACTGCAATGATTACCAAGTTTCATTATGCTCACCCTGGCAAGGAATATGACGATAAGCTTGAAAATCTTCATTCTATGAACTTCCATGCGGATTCATGTCTGATAGCCTGTAAATTCCTCCATATAGCATTTATGCGACATGGGTCAGTTGCACAAGAAATAGATCCATGGCCTACATCATATTGGGGAGGTGCAGTATTCCAAGAAATACCAAGAGATTTTGCACTTGGAAAAACCATTGGAGAATCATACGCCGACGGGCGAGCTAAGATAGGAATCAAATATCTTTTTGAAGACGATGAGGAAGTAGAATGGTGGTGGGACAGTGCGGAAAATGTTGTTCTTTTCTCAGATCCTGATCTTAGGATATGGATTCCGAGTACAGAGTGGGATACAGAAGCTAGAAATCATTGGGAAAGCAAAGACATAGAGCCACTGAAATATGACAAGGAGATGTCCGTAGATGGTCATATGCCATACGGTGCAGCAGGTTATCCGCATGAAAAAGAACCGGCATCCTGGTTGCAATATATTATCTGGATTGTAGTAATCATAGTAATAATGGTGGTATTGGTCGTAGCCATTTCAAAAAAGAAAAAGAAGAAATAAGCTAACTCAATCAAATAAATACACAAAAATTGTATTAGCCTACAATGCCTAAGCTTGATGAACGTTACATTCTAAATTCTATTATATCCTTTTTAATTTACATATGTTAGCAATGATTAGCACGGTTTACATAGTGATTATTAAAAGTATTGTATATGAGGTCCAGAGTGGGATGTATAGATGCATAATGCCGTACTGCATTATGAGTTTTCATCATACCTCTAGACCTCATTAACTGTATAAATTCACGGTTGATAACTATTATCCCGTGTTAGCAATATCACTAGTTTTCTTTTGCCAATATCTGCAAAAGAAGCGTCTACTTATGGATATACTCATTATCCCCAGGAAGAAACGTTTCCTCTTTTATTTCTCTAACAATATAAATGAATTCTCCACTGCAGGGGAATATTGCGACACGTCGCAAAATCCTAACATTGGCGCATCTTGCACTAGAGTTCTGCAATACAAAAATTAGGATAAAGAAAACTTCCCTCAAAAAACCTAGGGTTTCATACACATCAAACATTACAGTACAATTGATGAACAAAAATAGAAAAAAAGGAAAATGGAGAACTATTCTAATGGAAAGTATTTTCCAACAAGATAGTTATTTGGGCCAATTATTTTCATTGTTTTGAAATAGAAATGTGTTTCGTTGCTGCCACCAAGTCCAACAATTAATGATTGTTGATCAGAGTTATCACCAATTATTCCAAGCATAAATGGACCGATTATGTTACCACCAGTATATCCAGTTACATCTTCGGTATTAATATTTAGTAGTGATCCAGCGAATTTTCCTTTAAAATTATCAGAACAATAACCTACAATATATTCAGTTGGTTCAAGTGGTTGACCTTGGTTGTCGGTGTTTCCCCTTATTCCATGAAAATATCCTGTAGCCCATTCTGGAGGATTATTGATTGTTGAAAAAGGTTTCTTGATGTTTTGTATCTTTTCATTCATATGACCCGTTGTTGGTAGAAAAAAAGCTGTTGTCAATGGCATACTAACAAACAAAAAACAAATCCCTATGGCAATTAGTATTTTTTTCATTTTATTACCTCCAGACTACAATTTCAAAACAACCATTGCCTTATAACCCTGTTTGTACCCTAGAAACATAAGGGGTGAAAGAGTAAAAAGTACCTTACAAGCAATTATCCCCCCTTATTCCCTCCTGTAAAAATATGTGTCAAATATGTATGGGTGACGTGTGAATTTCCGAATGGGTATTGGCTTTATTTGAAAATCCCAAGCTTTTTTCGTTAAAATAGCACAATAACTATTAATTATGGGTGCGTTTCTATCGTTATTGTTTAATAATATAATTGATAAAGAACATTTACCTGGAGGATACGAATGTCTAAAAAACAAATTATGAAGAATGAGGATCTTGTTTCTTTGATTGATAATTTTCCTGGCGGTATGGTTAAAGCTGATTTAGAGGGTAAAATTATAGTTATTAAT
>CAZXHI010000152.1:0-6481 GCA_964640555.1 uncultured Thermoplasmatales archaeon
GTTAAAATAACTGTTACTATTAGACATGAAACATTTACTTCAATAGGTATTGATTGGGATCTTGAAATATTTGAGGAACAATGGGGTGGTGTAGAATATTTTGACGCATTAAGTCACTGGACAGAATTCGAACAAAATGCATTATTACCTATGTCGCCGAGTGTTATTGAGAAAGTTGTTTAGGATAATAATCACTTTTTTAACTTTTCATATCATTTTAATCTAACAGGAGAAACCGAATTTATTTTACCGGTAAAAGCGAGTTCAAATTTCGTCCCCTGCACTTTTTAACGTTTTTAACGGGAAAAAAATGATATTTTTCTTAAAAGTGTCCCCAACTCCTTTTTAATGGCAAAAAAGTTCAAATCTCGCTATTGTCTGATGGATATGAGGATGATTGATAGATAAAACTAAATTATAATGGTAAATAACAATAAGATGTGAGGTAGAAAAACGAAATGTTGGAATACATAATCTGTGCATGTATTTGGATTGGTTTTATCTTGCATTGGATAACTGGTTCATTTCCAAAACACAGAATTTTTGAAATCTATGCAGGATGTAGCATAAGCATCTGTCTCACACTACTAATTTTTGGCTTATTCGGTTGGTATCAAAAAGCAATATCGCAAGTTTTACAAGTTATCGGAATTGTCCTCATTTGTATAACAATTGCTTTAGCATTAATCACATTCGTTACTTTAAAGATTAAAGGTAAACCCAAAAAAGGAGTCGAGAATACAACTGTTTTGATTGAAGGAACTATATTTGGAGTAATTCGCCATCCACTTTATTTAGGATTTACTTTCTGGGGAATTGGTCAGATATTAGCAATTCAATCTATTTTTTCTGTATTTTTGGGAATAATAGCAGTATTTTGTTCTTGGATGGCAGCCAAAAAGGAGGATGAATTTAACCTAAAGAAATTTGGCAATAGTTACAGAGAGTATATGAAAAAGATTCCCATGTGGAATGTTTTTAAAGGATTGAGAAGGAAGACTTAAGATACAAAGCATAAAGGAGTAATCCATTATTTTTTGCCATTAAATTGGAGTTCAAATCTCGTCCCCTGCATTTTTTAACGTTTTTAACAGGAGAAAAACAAGAAGTTCTGGAAAAGTGTGACTTACTCCTTTTTACCGGTAAAATTGTCCAGATTTGATCTTGTCTGACGGATGTGATGCTGATATTTATTTTTGAATCCCGCCAGGTCCGCTATTACTCTTATTTTAATATTTTCAGTTCAGAGTGTTTCTCAGCTTCTTTAATAATTGGTCCTCTAACGATAAATCCAACACCAAGTCCACTTCCTCTTGCTGATAAGACAGCATCTCCAGGTCTTATACCATAAACAATTAGTGTTTCAATAGGAAGTTGGATTTTTCCATTTTTTAATATTTCAGTCCAACAGAAAAATCGCTTTCTATATTGAATGGTCTCTCCTTTTGAGAGTTTGAAATTTGCTAATTTTGGATTATCATTCAAAACAACAGATAATGGTGAATCAGTTAATTTTTCAATTTTAACAATACTAAATCCCCCTGAAGTTTTACTTCCACTTATAATAATTACTTTATTTGATGGCTGCAGTTGGTACTCTTTTATAGCTTCTTTTGGTATTTTTATATCGCCATTATTACTTACAATTGACCATCCAAATACGTTTTTTCCACCTTTAACTAGCTGTGGCATAAATTCTCACCAAAATTTAGGCTATAATAGCTATAATAAAAACCTAGCCATTTAAATTATTTTTTTATCCCTTTTATAACCATCCCTTTCGGCACAACATATCCTTTTATTGGAATCCAAAATGCTTTATAATAATAGATTACAATATCACTGAACCCAGCCTTTTTTAACAATTTTTTCATTTCTTCTCCACTATATAACTTTAAGTTAAATTTTTTAATATGCCTCTTATGATCCACTCCATCATCCTTATTATAAGCCATCTCTATAATCAATCTTCCCCCAGGTTTCAATATTCTAAATATCTCTTTAAGTGTTTTTTCTGTTTCATCTAGGAAAAAAAATACCTCAATTGCTGCAACAATGGTAAATTCATTATCAGCCCATGGTAATGACGATGCATAACCTTGCCTAAATTCAGCTTTTCCTGATTCAACAAGATTTCTATTAATATCGGATGCTAATTTAACCATATCCTCTGAGTAATCTATACCAGCTATTTTTGAAACATGAGACATATATTTTTTTATAAAAATCCCTGAACCAAATCCAATTTCGAGGTATTCATCATCCTTTTTTGGATTAATTGCCTTTAAGGCATTTTTATAGAATTCTTTGTGACCACGAGCCATACCTTTTGCCAGTATTTTTCCAAAAAAACCTGTGGGTTTTGCAAATTGTGACATATTGTAATTTCACAATAGACTATACTCTATTAAATATTATCAATTTTTTTTTTAATAAATCGTCTAACAGGAGAAACCCTTGTTTTTTTGCCATTAAATTGGAGTTCAAATCTCGTCCCCTTTCCGCTTTTTTATAATCAGTTCTTACTTGTCTTTTTCCTTTTATTATAACTATATTGATAAAAGCCAAAACAACCCAACATGACGAAGTAACTGATTACAAGCATTCTTCCAGTGATTTGCGATATAAGAAATCCATACCAGTTCAAGGCTATGCTTGCTATTTGAAGGAGTATAAGGTATACTATTAAACCAACAGGCCAACGGTCGGGATGATGTTGAGGTTTTTTCTTAGTAATTAAACGATACCAGAGGTCATAAACCAGATAGATGATTATTGGAAGCCCCGTGATTAAGCGTCCCATATCACTTCCATTTAGAAGGTTCAATATCCATAAAACAACGAATGGAACTAAAAGGAAACTAAAGATAGGGCCAAGCATCAATTCCTGCTTATCACGTTCATAAACACGCAAAAGATATACTAAACATAAGAAAGCATAGTATATAATTGCAGAAACAACAACAAGATTGTCTATTAAAGCCTGTTCCATTATATGATGCTCCTGAATTAATTATGCAATAATAGATTCATATAATAAAGATTGTGTAATATCTACACTGAATTCGACATGAGAAAACATTGTTATTTTACAGGTAAAACCGAGTTCAAATCTCTTTTCTTTCACAAAATTATTTACAATAATTAGATTTCCAAAAAAAAAGAAAAAAGTTGATTATTCTGTTTTATTACCAACCAGGTCCATCAGATATTCCATCATGAGAATCTGGAGCCGGCCCAGGTCCGTATGCTGGCCCTTTGGCATCGAATGAATCAAATCCACTGCCATCTGGTATTCCATCACCTGAATTTGGCGCTGCTCCAGGGCTTTTAATTTGACCTTGGTTTCCTGCTGTTGCAACAGCGACTCCTGTTACAACGATAGCTACTATTGCTGCTATTATTAATATTTTTTTCATGTTTTTTTGTTTCTCCTTTTATTTTATTAACAATTGTTAATTGAGAATGTATCATCTATATAAATACCTTTTGTAAGTTAATTTTTATTTAGAACTTTAGTTTTTTTCCTGTAAAACTGTGTTCAAATCTCGTCCCCTGCATTTTTTAATTTTTTTAACAGGAGAAAAATAGTATTTCTTAAAAAAGTGTCCCTTACTTCATTTTACCGGTAAATACCTGATTTATTTAGGTTTTAACCTTTTTTCAGATAATTTCATATGTATCGAATTTATCAAATTTCAGCACCGCTGGTATGAATTATAGTTGATTAATTGAATCATTGATATCATAACATGCTCCTTTAGGGAAGGGAACTGCAATTTACCAGTAAAAAATAGGGAATTTCCCATGTTGAAGTCTTAAATATGCAGGGGAAGGGATTTGAACAACGGTTTACTAGTAAAAATAATAGACATACAGAATTGAAGATCTCCCGTCGAGAGTCTGTGCTAAGGGTGTAATGCTCAAACGTAGTTTTCAACATCATTATCAGCAAGATTGTTTGTTTTTTTCTGAACGTTTTCAGTAAGTATATTAAAGAAAGGTGATATGCAGAAGACCAAAGATTATTAAAAATTAATGACGGAGAAAGGAGGAATAAAAAATAATGAAATATAGAGTCCATCGTTTAGAAATCAAAGGAAAGGATGTACAAACCACGTTAGAACAATTTCTTAATGGTTTGGAAGGAGAGGTAATATCGATACTACCATCTATTAAGAAAGCAAGTTTACCACAAATTTATGGTGTAACTGAGAAAGTAGATTTTCTAATGATCGTTGAAAAATTGAAATAATGAATGATTAGGAAGTGATAAATTATGAGATATGACATACATCGATTTGATATTAATATGGAGAAAGACCAGGATAAATTAAAGCAGTTTTTGAATAATCTGAGAGGAGAAATCGTGGCAATAATCCCTAATACAAAACCAACCTTTCAACTTATGGGCGCAACAGCAAAAACAGATTTTCTCTTGATTGTTGAAAAATTATAATAAAAAATTAAAGAACATGCAGGATTGATATGATAATTAAAACATCAAGATGGACGTTACTTTCTGCAATATTATTTACAATCACTACAGTTTATTATTACTGGAAAAACCCAGAAGATACTGTTGGTATCATCATATTTTCGATTGCTACAATATTTTTTTATATTGCTACAATCGGTAATTGGAAAAGTGGAAATTAAAAATATATTCAGCAAGTAATAATGCTACAAGTAAATTAATGCAGGGGGAAGAATTTTAACACTAGTTTACTATTAATTTATAACAATCAGTTTCTTTTTACATTTTTAAGATATGGTGAAAAATGTGTTATTGCAGCAACGATTAAAATGATAATAATTGCAATTACTGCAGTATATGCAATCTGAGTTTGCAGTCCATAAATTGGTTCATTCGTCATTCTTTTAAGATATATACCTATTAAAGCCCAGATTATTACAGCACTATATGCACAGTCTTTTCGTTTTATAAGCATTAAAATTGTTATTATTGCTGCAACAATCATTACCAGCATTGTCCATATTTCTTCACTAGCTCCAAAACCATCCCAACCAATAGTCACCAATACTGCTGTTATATTCGCAATTGTTGCAACAGTTATCCAACCTAGATAAACACTGATTGGAACATGTATGAATAATTTTTCTTTCAATGACACTTCTTCTTTTCCAATATTTAGTCTTAGATACATAACTAGTAAAGAAGCAAATAGTACCAGCATTGCTAATAATGATAAAATAACCTGCTCATAATGCCATAAGAATATCCATACAATATTTGCTATACTTGCAAGTATGAAAAAAAAGCTAGTCTTTTCTAAAAAAGGTTTAGTTGTTTTTTCTTTTTTAAACAAATCTTTTGCTAGATATATAGCAAACAATATGATTAATAAATATATGATTCCCCAAATTGAAAAAGTTATACCAGCAGGTACAAACAAATTTGGAATATTATCTGATAATTCAGCAGTATTCTTTCCACCTATTGGTAATAAATTTGCCAAACCATTTACAATAATGGTAATAATAACAGCGATTATATTTCCAATCTGTAATAGTTTTAATATTTTGTTATCCATCTAATCACTCACCTTTAATCATATAAAATAGTAAATTAGTTCAAATATCTTTTTATAATAAATAAATGTGTCAGCAATTATGAGAATATGGGACCTTCCACCTAAAGATTTATGTCGTAAACATCTGCTGGGAGAACACAGAGAACTCCATGCTATATGGTCAATTATTGTTAATAGCAAAAAAGGGTATTCTCTGCATCCTGAAACTCTAAGGTGGAAAGGAAAACTTAAAGCATTATATCTCGTACATGATGAAATTGTAAAAGAAATGAAAAAAAGAGGATATAATCACAACAGCCCCTTAGAAGAAAAACATGCAATAGGAGATAATAAACAAAGAGATTTCATTGATTCTATTGAAGAGCAAATGAAGATTTTAACAAGTAAAAAATGTGAATGTGAATTTTGAATATTCAAGATATTTTTCGTTTAATTATTATATCAAAACATTATTTATCAATATTCATACATAGGAGATAAATAAGATTGGAAGGAAAAATAGTATTAATAACAGGTGCTACATCTGGTATTGGAAAGGAGACTGCAATCGGACTCGCAGATTTAGGTGCAACCATTATTTTTACCACAAGAAATGTTAAAAAAGGAGAACAAACTAGAGATGAAATAATTCATACAACTAATAACAAACATGTCCATATGTTAACCTGTGATCTTGCATCTTTTGAATCAATCAGGGATTGTTGTAAAGACTTTCAGGAAAGATATGATCACTTGCATGTTTTAATCAATAATGCAGGTGTTTGGGATCATAATAGAAGAGTCTCAAAAGACGGAGTTGAGAATATTTTTGCTGTAAATTATCTTGCTCCGTTTCTTATGACAAATCTATTGCTAGATATTTTGAAAAAAAGCAAACCTTCTCGTATTATTAATGTCACTTCTGGGTTACATTATGGCACCATTAA
>CAZXHI010000153.1:0-14748 GCA_964640555.1 uncultured Thermoplasmatales archaeon
TACACCCATACTTTTATCAATTTTTATTTGATTCGTGAAAACAATTCACTTAGTTGGAAAAATGGGCGCGTGGCCTAGCCTGGATAAGGCGCTGGCCTTCTAAGCCAGATGTCGCGGGTTCGAATCCCGCCGCGTCCGCTATTTCTAAAAAATAAAGGTAGAGCTTGTCCGAGAAATAATGCAAGATCGTTTAGATGCCCATTTGTTGTCTAAAAATCAGGGTTTTTTAGATGGTGAAATGCCATTTCAGTACAAAATATTCTGAAAAATTTGAATTCTCGGACAGGCTCGATATACATCGTTTTCAATTTTCTAAACGAAACTTAGAACAGTTGTCTTTGATATTTTCAAATAAACATAGGAAATAGATTTAATATAGTAAAACGCATTTCATCTTTAAATAATATATTTGGCACACTTCGATTAATAGGTGGAAGATGGGATTTACAACAACAAATAGTTTATCATTAAAGGAAATGAATATACATTTCTTGATTTTTAGACAAAGAGTTTTTAAGGGGATACCATGAAAGGTGAGCCCGAAATCGTAAAAGAGATGAGAGAATCTGAAAATCTTGGTAAACTTAGCAGCAAATCAGAAGGTACATCTCAAGAAACAGTTCATGAATTGGATGGAGATGCTAAAGTTCTAGAAAACAATCTAGAGAAGGACGAAGAGAATTTTGAGTTCGGAAAAGAAATAGATTCAGTTTGTCGTGAAAATGGAGAGCTATACCAGAAATTGGTTGAAAACTCATCAGAAGGGATCTTAATTATTGATTTTAAAAGCAAGGTTCTTTTTGCAAACCCGGCAGTTGTAAAAATGTTTGGATTTAAATCTATTGACGAAAGTATTGGTAAAAATGCGTTGGATTTTATCGAGTCAAAATATCGTAAAAGGGCAATCAAGGACCAACTTTTAGTGAACACCGGCAAAGGAGGTTTTTTAGACACATATGAAGCGATAACTGCCGATGGTAAAAAAATATGGATTGAGTGTATAGGTTCCAAGATAAAGTATAAGGGTAAAACAGCAAATGTAGTGTTCATCCGTGACACCACAAACCGCCAGAAAACCTGGGATGATCTGGTAAAACTAGAGGAAAAATATAGAATTCTTGCCGAGACTTCCGTAGATGGGATTCTAACGATGGACCCTCTTGGTAGACTAACCTATGTGAACCCTTCCTTTGAAAGAATGTGCATGAGGGAAAAAAACGATATTATAATGACTCTTTTCAGAGAATACCTGTCAGGCGAATCGATTTACCTCTTCCAACAGAGTTTTATCGATGCCAGGAAACTAAATAAAAAAATTGAAAATATAGAATTGGAATTCGTTCAGAATGATAGTAATATTATTCCTATCGAAATTAACATTTGTCCATTGAAAAAAAATGATGAATTTACGGGAGTAGTATGTACAGTACGTGACCTCACCGAGCGGAATAATATAGAGAATGAGTTGAAAAAATCTGAACGTCTTAAAACCGAGTTTATGAATATTGCAGCTCATGAACTTAGGTCTCCAGTCACCCCTATTAAAGGATATCTTGATCTAATCATCTCAGATACTGAAGCAAGTGAGAAAGTCAAAAATTGGGCTAGTATAAGTCTTAGAAATTCTGAAAGACTCCTGAGATTGGTTAATGATATATTAGATGTTTCACGACTGGACAGCGACACCATGAGATTTGATATGGGGAAACTAAACATCGCTGATATCCTCAATGAAATTGCAGAAGATATGAAACCTGCTGTTAAAAATAAGAATCTGGAATTTAAAATTCACATACCAGATAATCTGCCACATGTACTGGGCGATCGTTGTCGTTTATTGCAAGTTTTAAGAAATATAATAGGAAACGCCATTAAATTTACCGATAATGGATATATATCTATTGAAGCTAACAGGGAAGGAAATTACATTCTAATTTCTGTTGAAGACACAGGAACCGGTATTTCTAATGAAGAGTTAAAAAAGATTTTTACAAAGTTCTATCAGGCATACACAGGCAATGATCGTAATAATGAGGGTACTGGACTAGGGTTATTCATATGCAGAGAAATTATTGAAAAACACGATGGCAAAATATGGGTGGAAAGCAAATTGAGGAAAGGTAGTAAATTTTTAATAAAACTACCCAGCATATGAAATGTTGTATTTCACAAATTAAAAACATATTTAACATAATCAATAAAGGAAGAAACACAAAAGAATTCACCGGTGGTGTAATGCATTAGAAAGAAATGTCCCGAATGTGGTTCAAAAGCAGTTAGACTTTATCAGAATAAGAGTATAGATGGAAAAAGAAAATGGATTCCCATAGCATGGTATTGTACAGATTGCTCATATACATATCAAGTGGTTTCTGATACTCTCATATACCAGATAGGTGACAAGGCATATCAACATTCATTTAGAAATAAATGTCCAAAGTGTTCCCTAAAGCTGGTGAGGGTTTACAGACATAAAAATCCAAAAAATTCTAAACAACAATGGGTCTCGATAGGATATTATTGCACGAGATGCAAATATATTTGGATGGATGAAATAACAGTAAATGATTAAAATTGACCTATTTTAAAAGCAATTTTACCGGCAAGTTTTTGACTGTAACCTCGATACGCCCTTCCTAAACCATTAAATATAGATAGATGTTTAGGGCAAGTCATAAAATTAAAGGAAATCCAAATATGAAACGTAGTTCACGAGTATGGAAAAAGAGAGGCAATATGCGCTGGAAATGGCGAAAGAAGCGAATGAGGCGTGAGAAGAGGAGTAGAAGAAAGTAGATAATCATATTTGGGGGCATAGTGTAACCCGGCATCATTGTGGGCTCCAGTTAGGTATGATTAAAATAGGGTCGTCTGAATTTGTGATGAATAACTGGAGCGATGACCTGAGAAGAGACCCGCCGATCTGGGTTCAAATCCCAGTGCCCCCATCCCATATATAATATTATTTGAAGAAGGTGAAAAAAATATGAAAAATATTGATATGAAAAATTTTAGCATATTTACGGTAATTTCACTGCTGTTTCTTATAGCAGGGATTGTTTTCTACATATATTGGGGCAGCAGATACGGCGTATGGAGTGACATTGGAATATACTCCATAACAATCGTATTCGTTATTTCAGGAATACTTGGTATGTTGCTATCTCTTTATGAAAAACCAGAAGAGCAAAGTTAGATCATATTCCAAGTGAGAATGGGCTTTTTAGTAGCACCTACATCATCAACACGTTTAACTGGTGTGTTGTTGGGTGCATTTTTCACGATTTCTGGTTTTTCATCTGCGATTTTAATCAAGGCATCTACATAGCGGTCAAGATCTTCTTTTGATTCTGATTCAGTAGGCTCAATCATTAATGCTTCCTTTACTATGAGTGGGAAGTAAATCGTTGGTGGATGAAACCCATAATCTAAAAGACGTTTAGCTACATCCAACGCTCTAACATTTTTTTCTTGTTTTAGTGTTTCACAACTTAATACAAATTCATGTTTTCTGAGTTCTTTATAGGGTAATTCATATCTACCCGAATCAAGTAGTTTTTTCTTCATATAGTTTGAATTTAAAACAGCGATTTCAGAAGATTCTCTCAGACCATCTCTGCCCATCATGAGAATATAAACATAGGCTTTCAACAGAACTGAAAAATTACCATAATGTCCCTTTATTTTTCCAATGGATTCAGGGGCATTATAATCAAAGAAGTAATCTTTTTTGTTTTTGCATAATCTAGGCACTGGTAAAAATTTTTCTAGTTTCATTTTCACACCTACTGGGCCACTCCCAGGCCCACCGCCCCCATGAGGCGTTGAAAATGTTTTGTGTAAATTCAGATGGACAATATCAAACCCCATATCACCAGGTCTTGCCTTACCCATAATGGCATTCATATTGGCACCATCATAATATAACAAGGCTCCAGTATCGTGCACAAGTTTGGATATCTCAAGTATTTCAGATTCAAAGATACCAAGCGTGTTTGGATTTGTAAGCATAAAACATGCAGTTTTCTCAGAGAGCGTTTTCTCAAGAACATCTAGGTCAACTGTCCCTTCCTTTGTAGATGGAATTTCTACTAATTTATATCCTGCCATGGCTGCACTTGCGGGATTAGTACCATGAGAAGTATCTGGTAATATTATCTCATTTCTTTCAAAATCTTTGTTGAATTCATGATACGCTCTTGTCAGAAGCATCCCTAAGAATTCACCTTGAGCGCCAGCTGCCGGCTGCAGAGAAAAATAATCCATACCTGTTATCTCGCAAAGCATTCTTTCCAGCTCAAACATCACCTGAAGATTTCCCTGAATTGTAGAAACATCTTGGTAAGGGTTAGTACCTGCAAAATTATCCCAAGAAGCAATTTCTCCACATATTTTGGGATTATATTTCATAGTACATGAACCGAGGGGATAAATTCCAGAATCAATGCCATAGTTCATCTGACTAAGATGATGGAAATGACGTACAACTTGGGTCTCATCAATGTCGGGAATATTGATCTTTTCATTTCGTTTGAGGGAATTGGGCAGTATACCTAGAGGTTTAATTTTTTCCTTTTTAGATGATACCAACTCATTTAACAACGGTTCATCATAAACAGCTGATCTATACATGAGACACCTCCTTTAATGCAGATACAAGTTTTTCGATATCGGCATCGGCATGCATCTCAGTGATTCCAAAAAGCATGCAGTTCTTAAGCTCTGGATACCATGTATCAAGTACCAAACCACCTTGGATGTCACTCCTTAACAATTTTTTATTGACTTTGTTTACATCTTTATTACATTTAATCACAAACTCGTTAAAATGAATACCACTAAACATCCCTTCAAAACCATCAATTAGCTCTATACTTTCAGCAAGTTTTTGTCCCTTCTCAAAATTAATTCTACTAATCTCCCCCAAATCATTGCCGCCAAGCCATGAAAGATATGAAACTGCGGCAAGAGCACATAAACCTTCATTTGTACAGATATTGCTTGTGGCTCGACCCCGCCTAATGTGTTGTTCTCTAGTTTGAAGAGCCATACAAAACGCTCTTTTGCCATCGGTGTCTTTGGTGATGCCAATAATTCGACCGGGCATCTGTCGTAAATATTCTTTCTTACAAGCAAAGATACCTAAACTGGATCCTCCAAAATCCATAGGGTTGCCAAATGATCTTCCTTCACCAATAACAATATCCGCTCCATATTCTCCAGGGCTCTTGGTAACACCAAGGGAAATGGGGTCGATTCCAACGACAAAAAGAGAACCAGCATCCTTTACAATACCATTAATTTCGTCAACTTTATCTTCAAAGACACCAAAAAAATTCGGGTTTTCAACATATACACCAGAAGTATTCTCATCAACATGTTTTTTGAGTTCTTCTATATCTATTTTACCAGTTTTAATATCATATGAAACTTCTTTGACTTCTATACCTGGCCCCTTTGCATAGTTATTTAAAATGGATTTTTTCTCCCATGAAATATTTTGAGGGATTACAAAGGTTTTTTTTCTGTTTATACGAGTGCACATAAGTGCTGCTTCAGCAAGAGCTGTATAACCACCATATAGCGAACAATTAGAAATATCCATACCAGTAAGTTCTGCAATCATACTTTGATACTCAAACATCGCCTGAAGAAAACCCTGACTAGCCTCAGGTTGATAGGGCGTGTATGCAGTATAAAACTCTGCACGTGAAATTATTGATTTAACAACAGAAGGTATATAGTGTGGTTTAACCCCTCCTCCAAGAAAGCTTGTTACATCATAAAAAGACTTGTTTTTATTTGCTATCCCTCTTAGCCTTTGCTCCGTATCTTGCTGAGACAAACCCTTATGCATGTCCAGTTTTTTAATACCGATTTTTTTAGGGATATCTGAAAATAACTCCTCGATATCATTTATTCTCATATCTTTGAGCATTGTGTCTTTTATAGCTGAATTTGGAATGAACTTCATGGACTCCCCAAAGCACGGTAACAATAATATATTAAAGAAGCTTATGGCATCTTTATTTTTAACGACAAAAAATAAATTTATTGCAAAGATTTATATCGATAATACAGATTAAAAATAAGTAGATGTTTATGATAGAAAGAAAAATAACTTGTATTTTGGTTGTCTCAATGTTTATTACAATCTCTTTATCTGTCTCTGGGAGCGATAAAGTTACTTTGGAACGGCCATCCAACTTGATTAATCTGAATATGGTTAAAGAGAATTTTAATTCACCTTCCACCAATATTTTGGTAAGAATCGATACAACAGATGGTCATTCTCGTTTACCTAAAGATATAGAAATCTTAGGAGGTAAACCAAGTAGCTGGATTGATGTAATTGTTCCACAGGATAGATTATATGAGCTTTTGGAGAGAGACATTGATTATTCAGTTATCATATGGGACGTGGATAGCTACAGCCAATCCTTTGCAAATCAGTATCACACCTTTGATGAGATGGAACAGATGCTGTTTGACATCGCAGAGGATTATCCGGATATAACAAGTCTTTATAGCATAGGAAAAAGCTATGAAGGACGTGATATTTGGTGTCTAGAACTCTCTGATAATCCCGGTGTTGACGAGGGGGAACCAGGTGTTTTTTACATGGGCCTTCATCATGCACGTGAGTGGCCCACCTTAGAAATTTGCCTTTATATAGCAGATAATTTGACGTCGCAATATGGTACTGATTCAGATATTACAGATGCGATGAATAATCGGCGATTATGGCTTGTTCCATGTGTAAATCCAGATGGATATCATTACTGCCATGATTTGGGTAATGACTGGCGTAAAAACAGACATTATTTTCCAGATTTCAGCATAATGGGCACATGGGGTGTTGATTTAAATCGAAACTACGGCGGCTCCAGCAACGGAGATGCCTGGGGATCTTGGGGATCACTAGGATCTGGCTCAGCTTCACATGTACCATCTAATGAAGTTTACTGTGGCCCCTTTGCCCTGTCCGAACTTGAAACGCAAACCATTCGAGATGTCTTCCTTCAAAACGACATTTGTGCAGCTATTACCTGGCATACCCATGGTCAGCTTGTTATGTGGCCATGGGGATATTCGGCAAACGAAAAAACTCCTGATGATAAATACATGGCTTATGTTGGAACTCAAATTGCTTCACGAATAGCCAATCAGGACGGAAGCGGTAACTATACCCCTACACAGAGCTCAGGTCTATATCCAACCACTGGCGATACTACTGATTGGGCATATGGGTATGGCCACTATGTTCAGGGTAGACCTACATTTTCCTATACTATCGAGGCGTGTTCCTCTTTCCATCCTTCGGAAAGTTATCTTGATCAAATATGCAGTGAAAACTTTGATGGAGCATTGTATCTCCTTAGGGAGGCTGAAAACATTAAAAACAATGTTACACCGAGAGTTATTCCTCCAGAAATAGATGAGATGTTCCCTGATTCCGATGGAAACTATACTGTTTCTTGGGTGGAAAAAAACATTGATGCAAAACCCGATTATTTCCAACTTGATGAACTGACTGATTTATCGATTGTTATTGATGATGTTGAATCTGGCTCAGATTTATGGTTGCTCGATGGATTTTCAATAGCCGATTCTAAATGTCATTCAAATAGTAATAGTTATAAATCTCGCAAAAACAATACCGATGTTTCTTCGATGACTAGTGTTTATCCAATACCAATTGAAGAAAAAATGAAACTTTCATTTTGGTGTTATTATGATATTGAGGAGAACCAAGATTGTGCCTTTGTTGAAGTCAGTTTAGATGGACGTTCATATACCCTTCTTGATACATTCACAGGTTCATCTGATGGATGGATATACCAAGAATATGATCTTGATGATTTTGTCGGCGATTCTGTTTTTGTTCGATTCCGCCATACAACTGATTACAATATCCTTGGAGATGGATTTTATGTTGATGATATTTCACCAGTTGCTGATTTTAGTTCTGTTGATCCTCTTTCGAGTTCTATTGATAATAAATACTTTGAGATTAACAGCAGATCTAGAGGAACATATTATTATAGAGTGAAGGGTCACAACTCTGAACATGGGTGGGGCGACTTTAGTACTCTTAAGAGAATTAATGTGGCTGTCGAAAACAATGAACCACCTAACAAACCGACAATCCATGGACCGACGTCGGGCAATATAAACGTAGAGTATGCATATACTGCATCTACCACTGATCCAAATGGGAATCAACTATACTATCTCTTTGATTGGGGCGACGGTAAATTCTCTGAATGGATTGGCCCATATAATTCAGGCGAAACAGCAGAGGCGAGTCACAAATGGAGTAAAAAAGGCGACTATGAAATTAGGGTTAAATCCAAGGATGGGTATGTCATTGAGAGTGAATGGTCAGATTCATTGCCAATCAGCATGCCAAAGATTAAATCATTTAAAATACTGAATATCGACCTTTTACAAAAACTAATAGACCGTTTTCCACTTTTTGAAAGAATGTTCATGACTATGTTTTTTAATTAGTTACTGAACTCTTAGTGAAGAACTAAATTTATTTTCTTTTTTACTGCATTGAACAGGTGCAAAGTAACTGTCAATTTATAATAATAACTAGAAAATGGCACTTTCTAATACTGTAAGTCTTTATTATCACCTTTACATATCGGTTAATACCATGGACCCAAATCTTATTGGAGAAACAACTGCAATAGTAACAGCATTTCTCTGGACAATTAACTCAATATTGTTTGCGTCGGCCGGTAAAAAGATCGGTTCACTCAGTGTTAACGCATATCGTATACTAATGGCAGTGGGTTTTTTAGGTGTCACACATATCATATTTCTAGGTAGTCTATTACCAACTGCAAGTAGCGAACAATGGTTCTGGATAGGCTTAAGTGGAATTGTTGGTCTTGGTATCGGTGATTTCGGATTATTTGCGGCGTTTGTTATAATTGGTCCGAGACGTTCGGTTTTAATTATGTCTCTATCCCCTATTTTTGCAGCATTGGGTGCATATTTGATGCTGGGAGAAATTCTTTCCCCGCTGATCATAATCGGGATAGCAGTTACGCTTATCGGTGTAATTGTTGTCATACTGGAAAAAGAAGAGAATTCAGATGAAAAGCCCATCTCAAAGAAATTAAAAACTTGGGGGGTGTTTCTTGCTTTCATTGGGGCAATAGGTCAGGGGATCGGTCTTGTTTTTGCCAAAAAAGGAATGTGGCTTGACCCTAGCATAATGATGAACCCGTTATCAGTATCATTTGTACGCATTATAATGGGGGCGTTGTTTATCTGGACGAGCGTAATTGTCATGAGAAGACTACCAGAAGTGCGTAAAGCATTAAAAAGCAAAAAAGGGATGGGGCAAACTGCTGCTGGTGCATTTATTGGACCATTCATAGGTGTGACGCTCTCTATGGTCGCAGTAGCATATACTCAAGCAGGTATCGCCCAAACATTGATGTCATTAATGCCAGTCTTTATTATACCTGCAATATGGGTGTTATACAAACAGAAAACAAGTTGGCGTGGTGTGCTGGGTGCCATAGTAGCAGTTATTGGAGTTGCAATTTTGCTTTTGGTATAAAAAGTTATGAAATCTTTAAATCATTGGATTCATTGCCCGACATATGACCAACTACATCTTCAAAGATGACAATAGAAAAAACGTGCCTATTGGAAAGCTTGTTTGTCTGGCAAGAACATATAAAAGACATGCAAAGGAGATGCATACCAACGTAACCAAAGATCCGCTTCTTTTTTTGAAACCCGCAAGTTCTGTTATATTCAATGGTGAATCAATAATCATACCAGCTATGTCAAAATGTTTGCATCATGAGGTAGAACTGGGAATTGTCATTGGGAAAAAATGTAAAAACGTATCACAGAGAGAATCCTTGGATTATGTTTTAGGTTATTTGATTGCTCTGGACATTACTGCGAGAGATATTCAAACAGAGGCAAAGAAAAATGGCTGGCCATGGAGTATAGCCAAAGGTTTTGATACCTTTGCGCCAATTAGTGAAGTTGTTTTAAAAGAGGATTTACCAAATCCAAATAATATCAATATATCTTTAAAAATCAATGGAGAGATAAGGCAGAGTTCTAATACAAATCATATGGTTTATTCAGTTGAGAGAATCATTGAATTCATCTCACACATCATGACATTAGAGCCTGGTGATTTAATAATGACGGGAACTCCAGAAGGAGTTGGGGAGATAACCAAAGGGGACACACTGGAAGCTGGATTAAGTGATATTTGTCTTCTAAAGGTGGACGTAAAAGGTTAAAACAAGATTGGAAAATATTTTAAATCAAAATCATATTGTCAGAGCTACATTTATTATTTGGAGGAGGTACAATAATGAGCGGAGTAGTAATAGTTTCAGGTGTAAGAACAGCACAGGGAAAGTTTGCTGGTGGTCTAAAGAGCTTTTCAGCTCCACGGCTTGGCGGCATCGTAATCAAAGAAGTTGTGAAACGAGCAGGTATAAAACCAACTGATGTAGAAGAGGCAATAATGGGAAATGTTGTGCAAGCAGGTCTTGGCCAAAATGTTGCAAGGCAGGCCGCAATCAATGCAGGTTTACCATATGAAATTGGTGCTCTTCACGTTGACAAAGTCTGTGGATCGTCCCTTAAAGCCGTAGTCCTAGCAACTCAAGCAATCAAAGTAGGAGATGCAGATTGTATTGTTGCCGGTGGAATGGAGAGCATGACCAACTGCCCCTATATTCTAGACAAAGCAAGATTTGGCTATCGCATGTTTGATGGTAAACTTATTGATTCCATGGTGCACGATGGACTCTGGGATGTATATAATGACTTTCATATGGGACTAACTGGAGAAATCATTGCAGAGAGGCACAACATAACAAGAGAGGATTGTGATGAGTTTGCTGCTCAGAGTCATCAGAAGGCAGAGAAGGCCACAGAACATGGCAACTTCAAGGATGAGATATTTCCAGTTGAGATTAAACAAAAGAAAGGCGATCCTATTATTTTTGATAAAGATGAGGGGATCAGAAAAGGTACGACTGCTGAATCACTTGCCAGACTCAAACCGTTTTTTAAGAAAGATGGTGTAGTTACTGCCGGAAACGCGTCTCAGATTACTGATGGCGCATCTGCAGTTGTTGTTATGAGTGCAAATAAGGCAAAGAAGATGGGTATTGAACCGCTTGCAACAATCAAGGGATACAACACCAGTGGAGTTAAACCAGAGTATGTAATGGAAGCACCCATCCCTGGTGTGAAAAATCTTCTGAAAAAGATGAAGCTAAGCGTTGACGATATTGATCTGGTCGAGCATAATGAGGCATTTAGTTCTGCATCTATAGCACTGATGAAGGAGTTTGGTTTCTCGAAAGATATTTTCAATGTACATGGGGGGGCAGTAGCTATTGGTCATCCTATTGGGTGTAGTGGATCTAGAATACTTGTTACGCTCATGCATGCAATGAAGAAATATGATAAAACCCGTGGTCTAGCCACAATTTGTCTTGGTGGGGGAAACGCAGTTTCAATGATAATTGAAAGATAAATGGGGGAAAATTTTCATGGAAGTTAGAAAAATAGGTGTAATTGGTGCGGGTCAAATGGGGCACGGCATAGCCCTGGTATCTGCAAAAGCTGGTTTTAACGTTATACTTAGAGATATCAAAGAAGAGTATGTGAAGAAAGGAATAAGCAAAATAGAACGTTTTCTGGACAAAAGTATTGAGAAAGGAAGAATGACTGCCGAAGAAAAGAAAAAAATTCTTTCAAGAATAAAAGGTACCACAAAGCTTGAGGATTTTAAAGATGTGGATCTTGTTATAGAAGCAATCTTTGAAAATGTAAAAGTAAAAAAGGAATTGTTTAAAGAGCTGGATAGCATATGCAAGAAAGAAACGATTTTTTCATCAAATACATCGACTATTCCTATAACCGATATTGCTTCTGCTACAAAAAGACCTGAGCATTTCATCGGTATGCATTTTATGAATCCAGTTCCAATCATGAAACTTGTGGAAGTCATACGTGGGCTTATAACATCTGATGAAACAGCAACGCTTATCAAAGAACTTGCCGAGAAGATGGGGAAAATACCTGTTGAAGTAAATGATGGCCCCGGATTTGTATCCAATCGTGTGCTTTTTTCAATGATTAATGAAGCAATATTCTGTCTTATGGATGGTACCGGAACAGCAGAATCAATTGACAGTGTTATGAAGCTAGGTATGAATCATCCAATGGGTCCCTTAGAACTTGCGGACCTCATCGGTCTTGATGTCAGTCTTAACATCATGAATGTGCTCTATGAAGGTTTTAATGACTCCAAATACAGACCCTGTCCACTTCTTAAAAAAATGGTTCAGGCAGGATACCTTGGTAGAAAAAGCGGACGTGGATTTTATGATTATAGTAAGTAGGTGATTAGATTATGGCATACAAAAATATTTTAATTGAAAAAAAAGAGGATATTGCTACAATAATTATAAACAGACCTAAGATGCTAAATGCACTTAATACAGCAACTATAGATGATCTTACAAACGCTTTCAATGATTTGGAGAAAGATAAAAACATTAAGGTTGTAATTTTGAAGGGCGCTGGTGAAAAAGCTTTCATTGCAGGTGCAGATATTAAAGAAATGAAGGATATGAATGTCTTAGAAGCAAAACAATTCGCTGAGGCAGGTCATCATATGCTTTCATGTATTCGTCAATCACGGATTCCGTTTATTGCCATGGTTAACGGTTATGCACTTGGAGGAGGATGCGAAGTTTTAATGAACTGCGATATTACAATAGCAGGTAGAAACGCAAAGCTTGGGCAGCCGGAGATAAACCTTGGAATTTCACCGGGGTTTTGCGGAACTCAATGTCTACCTCGTCTTGTTGGTCGTGCTAAAGCAAAAGAACTTCTTTTAACAGGTCGTAATTTAGATGCTGAGGAAGCCTACCGGATTGGTCTTGTGAATATGGTTGTCGATAATGATAAACTTGAGGAGGAAACAGAAAAACTAGCAAAGAAAATAGCAAGTAAATCACCTGTGCAGACAGCTTTTATAAAAGCACTTGTTAACCGGGGAACCGATATTGATATGCATTCCGCATGTGCTCTTGAAGTTTCATATTTCTCATCAAGTTTTTCAACACATGATCAAAAAGAAGGTATGGCTGCATTCCTGGAGAAGAGAAAACCGGTGTTCAAAGGAAAGTAAAAAAGAAATCTCTAAAAATTCAGTATTCTATAGAGCGGAATTCAAGATATTAAGCCTGTGAAAGCATAACAATTGCTAAGCATGAATATGAGATGGATTTCTTCTGCAAATCACAGATTAGATCAAAATCATTGACCAATATCTGTAAAAATAAAAGGATTGCAAGAGAATATTCTGGAAATACTATTTTGTACTTGTAAAAAGTTAAGTAGTACAATAATATACATATATTGTACCATGAACAAGACAATTAGGACAATTCTCCATTCTTGGATTGAAAGGAAACTCCCTATCACCATACCACGAGAAATAAATCTAGAAAACTACTTAGATATGAAACCAAGGAAAATCATAGCCATAACCGGTTTCAGACGAGTTGGAAAAACTTATCTTCTTCTTCAACTTATCAGTAAAACACTCAAAGACCAGAACAAAGAACAAGAGGTGTACATAAATTTTGATGATGAAAGAATACCCGAAAATACAGAATTTTTAACAGAGTTGCTTCCAACAATTAAACAGACTTTTAAAAAAGAAACACAACATATTTTTCTTGATGAAATACAAAACATGCCAAACTGGAGTAAATGGCTTAGAAGAGTATATGATACTGAAAGTTTTGGAATATTTGCCACAGGCTCCAGTTCAAAAGTTTCAAGTAGAGAGATACCAACTGAACTTAGAGGCAGGTGTCTTGAGATAAAGGTTTTTCCACTTTCTTTTAGAGAGTTTTTAAGATTCAAAAATATGAAGATAGATCCAAGTGTTTTACAATACTCTGAAAATGAAAAAACAAAGGTAACAAGAGCCCTGGATGAATATATTAGGTTTGGCGGGATGCCGGAAGTTGTACTGTCTGATGAGGAAAGGAAATCAGAGATACTGCAGCAATATTATGGAACGGTTGTCAGAAGAGATATTGTTGAACGGTTCAATGTAAAAAACGGAGAAGGATTAAAAGCCATGATGAGGCTACTTCTCAATTCAACTCAATACTCAATAAGCAGATTATATGATACATTAAAAAGTCTCAATTATGAAATTGGTAAAACCACCCTACTTCACTATATTCAGTATGTTGAAAGTTCATATTTTACACACAGTCTGCCCATTTTCTCATATAAAATTAAAGATCATCTTCAATATCCTCGAAAGATCTATTTCATTGATAACGGATTCATAAACAGTCTCTCAACCCGACATTCAAAAGATATCGGGAGACTTTATGAAAATGCAGTAATGATAGAACTCCTTAGAAGATTTTCACAAAAAGATATAGAACTTTATTACTGGAGTGATAGACGAGGAAAAGAAGTAGATTTTGTAGTAAAACATGATTTAAGAATCGAACAATTGATTCAAGTATGCTATGATGTCGAAGATTACAATACAAAGAAACGAGAAGTGGATAATCTTATTAAGGCAAGTGAAGAGCTAAGCTGTAACAACTTGCTTGTTATCACAGGCGGTTATAAAGGGGCCGAGGAAATTAAAAACAAGAAAATAAAATTTATACCTTTATCAGAATGGTTACTACAACT
>CAZXHI010000154.1:0-1992 GCA_964640555.1 uncultured Thermoplasmatales archaeon
AATGAGGAAACAGTAACTACATTTCCAATTTCATTTTTACGTTTAATTCCCTTGTCAACATCTTTGTTTCTTTACTTACAGAACCTACTTTGTACACAGTTTTTTTATTCAGATAATGCAATCGAACTAATGGAATTTCCATTAGACTTGAAAATATTTTTTCTGTTGAGATTTTAATCCCTGCATCTCGTAGTTTTTTTCTGATAATCTGTATCAGCTCAAGTCCAAGGACACAGGTTGCCATATGTACCTTGATCATTTGATCCGTCCAATGACAAAAAGGTTGTACAGAGAGAAGATGGGAGTTATTGAGGATTTTAAAGCATCCTTCGATATCGTTTTTCATCCGGTATCCTTTGATTATCTCAACGATATCCTCATCTTTGCAGGAGGTAAATATCAAATTCTTCCCCCAAGTATTCATCATCTTTCTAGCAGATTCAACATCACAATATGTTGTGACATAGAGTTTCCCATATTCTCCATGAACCTTACAATGAATCACCTTTTTCATTTTTTTCTTCGACGTAATTTCCTTTAACTTCTTCTCCACAGCTTCTTTATCCCTCCATTTTTTAACATTCAGCCGTGATGCAATAAAAACCTCTATTTCACCTGTGATCATGCACATATTCCCCATCCAGGTGTTCAATTTTTTTTGATATGTGTTCTCATCATAGGTTAACGCCCCTCGAAAGGTCTGCTCATATATCTTCAACGACGGCATCTTCTTATACAATACAATGTTACCAGAATCTGTAACATAACTTTCTTCCAGCGTATCTATTGGAGTGCTGAATATTTTCTCCTTCATGCTTGGCCGTATACTGCCAATGAACCTCACTTTAGGATCCTTGAAACCAGCAAGTGCATCAAAAATCTCCTTGGCGTTATTGCCTTTATCAAACACAATCACTATTTCTCCGGTGCAATTGTTTTTTCTTAGATGTTTGACAAAAGAATCTAAATTCTCCTTAAAGAAAGTAACATCATTAACATTTCCAGGGTAGGTCTTATGATAGATAGGTATGGCATCCCCTTTTGTAACTGCCAAAGCAAGATTAACCTGACGAAGATCAAATCTTTTCTTTTTACTATTCCCCTGACGAGGAATAGTAGAATTATCACGGTAGGTTTTTATAAACGTATGAAAATTCGAAGGATCAAAATAGATGTAAGACTTCTGCACAACATAATCCTTACTTATACGTTCAAGCAATAAACGATGCACTTCATTCACATCATCATCAAAGTTCAACTGCTCCATATTATTCCAATAATTCTGAACAGTCAAAAAACCAGCATCAACAGGACATATCTTCTCAATTTCCTGTGTCTCATACCACTCCTGAATAGAACTCTTTGTAATCGGCTTAGTTAAACGAGCAAGAATACCTAAAAGAAAATACTCACCAATTGTCAAACCTTGATCTCTCTTAGGAAACACCTTATCAATAATTTCAACAAAATCAACATCTCCTGCTGTTTCAGCAAAAGCAGAATAAAGACCATACGGCGTAGAAAACACCTCATCAGGAACGAGGATACCCTCACCCATCTTTTTAACAATATTATCAAAAGTCCCCAGATATACTTCCCATTTCCTCCTTGAAGTTTTCCCCACACGTTCACTTTCACCAGCATAATAATACGTTTTACCTCTGCTCTTTTTCTTAAAGATGTACCCCACCATGTTAAATCCCAATATTGACAGTGACTATGAGTATATAAATCTTCTCCAAATATTTTTCCAGTAACTACAGAGCCTTTACAATGTAAAAGCATCCTCTATAAAATGAAAACTGAGAAATAGTGAATTTTAGAAATTATAGGCTAACTTGTAAGGTCAAGAATATAATAAAAAAAACTAAAAAATTTAAATTTGCAAATTATTAATAAATTTTTCCCAATTCCCCTCTGAAAAATTATCAACAAAATATTTTCTACATTTGGAGGTTGAATATCTACTATTGTCAATTAAAAAATTTAGAC
>CAZXHI010000155.1:0-3178 GCA_964640555.1 uncultured Thermoplasmatales archaeon
AGGGAATACAATCAAGATATGTCTTCATTATTTCACTTGCTGAATGTGTTTTAGTGGTGATGTCTATCTCTGAATGCATGCTGTGCACATGCGTCCCCTTCACTAGCCTTTTGAAGGGTTTCTTGCTTAAAAGCAGCAATAACATCTCTTACAGTTCCAGATGCGCCAATATAAACTTCAATACCCATCTGTTCAAACATACTAATTGCGCGTCTTCCAAGTCCACGGCAAACCATAACATTTACTCCTTCTTTTGCCATAATCTCCGGTGGGTAGCCTTGTCCACCCGCATGTTCGCTAGTATTGGGTATCACTTTCACCTCGTTTGTATCAAGATCAACTATAGTGTATGTTGGTACTCTACCGAAATGTTCACCGACAACATTGTCTAATCCGTTTTCTCCCATAGTAGGTATACATATTTTCATAATTTTTTTACCTCCTCATTCCAGAGTGGCTGCCAACACTGGCGACTTCTGTTTCCTTTAGTTCCCCTTTTTTGTATTTTTCAATCGATTCTTTTATTGTTCCACTTGCTCCCGTAAATATCTTCATACCAGCTGCTGACAATGTTTGAAATGCATTGGGCCCTACATTTCCAGTTACGACAACTTCTGCGCCTGTCTTAGCAATTGTTTGAGCTGCTTGTATTCCAGCGCCGCCTGAAGCCATTGCATTTTCATTTGATAAAACTTCGAATTCCATTGACTCCGTATCCACGATAAGGAAATATTTACATCTTCCAAATCTTTGATCAACATTTGCATCTAAGTTTTCACCTGTTGATGATATTCCTACTTTCATATTTTTCTACCTCTCGCCTCAAATAAACTTTCCGTTAATAACTATTGGCATTCAAGCTCTTGTCATAGGGCTACCACATTTTGGGCATTTCTTATCATAGCAAGGCACCCCTAACTGATGTGGTTCTCTATGTCCACAGTTTGGACATCTACATTCGCCATCAGGCCCACGGGCAAAACCTCCTCCTAGACCACGCCCTTGTCCTTGCCCTCTTCCGCGACCTCTTCCAGCTACAGCTCCTTGTCCATCTGGTCCTGTTCCATTGCCACCTGGCATATTTCATTTCACCTCTTTTTTATTTACAATTTCCTCAATATTTTCAACAATTTGTTTAAACGATTTAGCAGTGTCTAAGTTTTCACTTTTGACTGCAAACGTTTTCCCAGAATCTCCAGTTTCTACAATCTGCGGATCTATCGGTATTTTTCCTAGAAAAGGAACATTGAAATCCTTTGATGCTTTTAGTCCGCCCCCCGTCTTGAATAAATCGATATTTTTACCACAATGTGGACATTTAAATCCACTCATGTTTTCAACGATTCCAATAACCGGCATGTTCATTTTTTTAACAAAATTAATAGATTTTCTTACACTAACTAATGCAACATCTTGGGGAGTTGTGACAATAACCGCACCATCATTGTCCGGGATCAATTGAGCTATGCTCAACGGCTCATCTCCTGTTCCTGGGGGTAAATCAATGATTAAATAATCCAAATTTCCCCAATCAACATCTCCTATAAGTTGTTTAATGGCCCCCATCTTCAGAGGTCCACGCCAGATAACAGGTGCGTCTTTATCTGGGATAAGAAATCCCATGGACATAACTTTTAATTTCGGTAATGCAAGAATCGGAGCGATACCTGTTTCAGATGATCCTGGTTTCTTGTCTTCTAGACCTAGCATCTTTGGGATACTGGGGCCATGGATATCACTGTCTAGTAATCCTACTTCATAGCCTTTTTCTGCTAATGAAAGTGCAAGATTTGCAGATACGGTACTTTTTCCAACGCCGCCTTTACCACTTAATACAACAATTTTATGTTTTATTTTACCTAGACTATCGGTAACTTTTGTTTCGTCATACATCTTTTTTTCCACGTTATCCCTCTGTCCTTTTACCACTAAGGTTTAATTTATGGTTAAAGAAGAATGTGAAAGGACATCTCCCTATTATATCTTTTTAAGGAGATTCCTTTTTTTCTTTAGAAAGTTCTTGGAGTCTTTCCTTTATAGATTTGAGTTCGCCCTCCAGATCTTTGACCATGTCCTCAAGGTAGGATTTTTCTTCTTCTTTGCTGGGTTCTGGATCAATGTTTCTGTGGTATGGCGCTGGTCCATAGTAAGGATCTGAGTAGTAATCTCTACGCCAAAATCCTCTGCCGCGTCCCCAAAATCCACGTCCAAAACCTCGACCCCAGCCTCTGCCAAAGCCTTCACCTCTAGGTGCTCCTCTTGTGAATCCCGGACTATCATATCCTGAACAGTAGCCTAAACCTCGTCCAGTTCTTGACCCATAGCCTGCAGGTCCTGTTCTATCTCCACCTGGCATATTTCATTTCACCTCCTTTTTCATCTTTGAACGTAATCTCCACCCTCGATACGAATTACACATCCGCTAACCAGTGCATTGACTACTTTTTTCCGTGCGCGATGTAAATCATTCCACAGTGTTTTCCGTGAGACGCCCATCATTGCTGCTGCCTCTTCTTGTGTAAGGTCTTCAAGGTCAACAAGTCGAAGTGCTTCGAGTTCTTCTATTGTAATTATAACGGTGTTTGCGATAGCTTGTGACTGGCCATATGGTCTGAAATACGTTGTTTCAGGGAGTTGTTCAATCCAACGTCGCCCACGACATCGTCCACGCTGTCCTCCATGTCTATGTCCATATCCAGGCATGTTTTTCCGTTCCTATATATTACTCATATGAGAACTATTATATATAGTTTTACTATAAAGTGGCTTTGATGCGTAATCCGCAAATTATTTCGCCAAAATTAAAGATTAATCTTATCACTAGGCTCGATATTCATGGTTGTATATGAAAATCTTGTCTTGGAATGTAAATGGTATTAGGGCGGCAGACAGAAAAGGGCTGTTCGATTGGTTAAAGAAAGAGTCACCAGATATTCTATGTTTTCAAGAAATAAAAGCACTACCTGAACAGGTGCCACCGCATCTAAGGAATGCACCTGGTTATCATATCTATTGGAATTCTGCAGAAAGAAAAGGGTACAGCGGAGTTGCTACTTTTACTAAGGAACGACCACTTGAAATAAAAAAGGGATTTGGTATTGAAAAATTTGACAAAGAAGGAAGAATGTTAATTACTGAATATCCTTCATTTGTTCTCTTTAATATTTACTTCCCAAAT
>CAZXHI010000156.1:0-3532 GCA_964640555.1 uncultured Thermoplasmatales archaeon
TATATAAAACATTTGGATAATCCTTCTAAAACCATTGTTAGGGCAGAGCAACAAGTCGGTATATATTCCGATTATATTCTTAGTGATCTTTCAACTCCTAAGGAAATTTCTCTATCTATCGCAGAAACGTTCTGGGATGAAACATCAACGGCTTTGGTAATTAAAGAGGATGAAACAGGTTATGGACTCGGCATTGTAGCAACCCCTTTAGCATCATATCTCAGTATTCCAGTTATTGTTACCAACGAAATAGATGACGATGTAACAGAGGTGTTAAACGATCTTGGCGTAGAAAATCTGTATATTTGCGGGGATCTTCATAGTTCTGCATATTGGATTAAAGAATTTTACACTGTAGAAGAAATTATTGATGAATGTATTGATGTAATTTTTGATAAATTTGGGGAAACTGTAAACTATATCACCATGGCAAATCCTTTGGATGTTTCTCAACCGAATGTACTTGATACAACAATTTATGAGTTTAATGGCAAAATAAATTCAGGAACTTCTCTACCAACTCATGCAATAAATTCAATATTTGGTAACTCTTATGCGCTTCATAAATTTACAATCCCAGATGATTACAAATATGTTCAATTAAAAATTGATTTAAACAATCTTGATTTTGAAAATGTTGACTCTCTGGGAGATAAACTTTCCATGATACTGGCAAGTCCCCAGGGTCCAAGATATATGTTTGGTGGGACCAACGGTGGTATCCCTATTCGTGATGTTGATGGTAATATTGTGGAGGATCGCTTACATTATGAGATAACAGTATATGATAATCCTGGTGAATATAGCATTCAAATTTATGGACAATGGTTTTCGTTAAAAAAAGGGTCATATAATGTAACGGTTACCCTGGAAAACATTGAGTATCCCATTGTTCCAATGATGGATAATTTATCTTCCATTGTACCATATCTGACTGCTTATCATAAGGGAATTGTTTTTGCAAAACCTGAGTTTGCTTTTGCAGCAGATGATGATGTGTTATATAATGGTACAACATGTCCGGGAGTTACTCAACCAGGTACAAATCCAAATCTATTGGTTCCATCTAATGAGCATACTATGCAAATTCACGACGAGCTCAATGGGTTATTAGCACAGATAGCAAATATTCCCATAGAAAATTTGGAAGAATTAAGAAATTACTATACAGAAAATCCGGCATATGTGGCGATAGCTGCTGACCCTACTATGATTCCAATGTATTTCTATTTTAACCCTGATGGTAAACCAGAAGATCCGGCTTATATGACTGGTTTTGCCCTTCCAAGTGATTTTATATATGGGGATATTGACGTAGATAAAACAGATCCTGAGAACAATACCTTTACCTACTGGCCTTTCCAGGAAAATATCGTGGGGAGAGTCACAGGTCGGGATGCACAAGATTGTAGTGCACTGATTGCTAGAACAATTTTCTACTCCAATATAATCGATGATATGGGAAATTGGAAAGAGAACGCATTAGTACAAACGGGCTGCGGTCTCGAATTTCAGAATCTGCCAATTATAACAAAATTGAGTCAATTCATGGGTCAAGGACATGGCGATCCTACAAAGTTTCCAACTGGGGAGAGTGAATTTATAAATCTTCGATTGAAAGATAAGATGGAAAAAGGATATTCAGATACTAAAAGCACATTTTGGCTGCAATCTCAAAGGGAGGGATTTAGCAAGGAAGAAATTAAACAAATTAAACAAACTGGGGTTCTTAATCGCTTATTATTTCCAAGTAAATTCGTGGAATTCTTAAATTCCAAGGATAAGGTAACTGGTGGAAATGATCAAATAAATAGTAATTTGATTTTTACTTTTGCCCATGGTTCCTACAGTCTTTTTGAACACGGTGACGTGTTTATAGATTCAAGAGGATTCCCAGGTGTCACAACGTTCTCAAGAATTATCTCAAGTTTGAGAAGTGATCTGTCATCAAAAGGAGCATATAGCGTTCGTTCTGTGAATGATATGGAATATGGCCCATCTGTTATCTTTGTTGTTAGCTGTATTACTGCCAGAACTGATGGTATTATACCTGAAAATGCATTATCACAGGCTTTCTTGCATGCTGGAATGAACGCTTACATTGGTGCAACAAGATTTACAGCTGACCCCGGATATCTCCCCCCCAGACCACTGCCTGGTGGGTGGGGTATTGGAATTCTCGGTCTTACTAAAGCCATATTGGATCTAAAATTAAAGGGGGTATATCCTGAATCTCATTTTGGTGCGGCACTTGCTGAGGATTTTATAGTGGATTTGATTGAAAATGATGCAACTACGGGTCTTGCACTCAGAAACGCTAAAAACGTGTATCTTGAAAAAGATGCAAACACAACGTTTCTATGGACACCTCCACTCAGTTTTACCACGGGATGTAGCTTTATTGATGAAGAATTGCAAATTTTAACGCAGCCTACATTGCCTAATGGGGGTGAAGGATCACGCGAGCTCGGTAAAAAATATGTAGCGCTACATGAATTTACGCTTTACGGTGATCCAGCATTTAACCCCTATCAATCTGTAAACAATGGGTAAAATCTAAATATTATTCTTCTTCAAATTCGGGAGGATTATCCTCCTCACCATTACTTTCCATTATTTTTGCAACTGAGACTACTTTATCTCCCTTATTAAGCCTCATTATTCTAACGCCCATAGTGTTTCTTCCCTGTATTCGAATATCTTTTACAGGAATCCGTACCATCATACCGTTTTTGGTAGCTAACATAATCTCTTCATCATCAGAGGCTTCCCTTACAAAAAGTACTTTTCCATTTCTTTCATTTGTAACAATGGTTCTTACTCCCTTGCTTCCACGATGTGTTTTTCTATAGTCTTGAATGGGAGATCTTTTTCCGAATCCATTTTCAGTTATTGTGAGCAGGTTACCTTCTTCTTCCACAACTGCCATTGAAACTACTTCATCCCCCTTATTTAGACGGATACCTCGGACGCCACGTGTTGAACGTCCAATGGGCCTTGTCTCTTCTTCGTTGAACCGGCATGCTTGGCCATTTGCTGAGGCAATCATAATTGTTTGTTTTCCATCTGATAGTTTGGTGCCGATGAGTTCGTCATCATCGTCTAAGTTGATTGCTTTAATTCCGTTAACTCTGATGTGTTTATATGCAGATAGAGCTGTTTTTTTAATTGTGCCTTTTTTGGTAGAAAATACAAGATAGTGATCATCATCAAACTCAGGAATTGGAATGGCGGTCTCTACATATTCTCCATCCTCGAGTCTTGGTAAAAGATTGATTATTGCTTTTCCTTTATGGTGTCTGCTCCCTTCAGGAATTTTATATCCCTTAAGCCAGAATGTCTTTCCATGATTTGTGAAAAACATAATGTAATTGTGCGTGGAAGTAATAAAAGAGTCAACAACAATGTCCTCCTCCTTTGTTTTCATACCCACAAGGCCTTTTCCACCACGGTGCTGTGTCCTATATGTTTCAGTTGGAATGCGTTTTATGTATCCTGATTCTGTGATTGTAATAACAACCTCATGTTCTGG
>CAZXHI010000157.1:0-28005 GCA_964640555.1 uncultured Thermoplasmatales archaeon
GTCATAAAATAATCTAATTGCTGAAGAATATGCTCTACAGCATTAAAACCACCTCTAAATTCAACTTCATAACAATTTGCTACAATTAATCGAAAAAAACTACAATCTAGTATTTTTTTTAAGATGTATTTATCTAAACTATTTAATTTAACTTTCTGTTTTGATTTATATTCTATATTATTTAATTTGAATTCTATAATTGATATCAATGGATTTGCATCTGATAACCATTTAGGATATTTTTTACCAGGTACTTTAATAGATTTAAAATAACCTTCATCTTCTAATTCATGTATTTTTCCTATTATACTATGATGATATCTATCATATACTTCAAATGCTATTTCATAGGCGCTTTTTGGTTTTTCATATGCAAGAAAATATATCTTTGATGCAAGTCCATCTTCGATTGGTGTAATATATTCTTCTATGTTAAATTTCATTTTATATCACTATATATTTTTTTATATATGTACTTTAATAGTACGTACATATAATGTATATATGTTCAAACGTATAAAAAGTTGTTTGAGATGAATATATAGCATAGAGGATATATACAATAGAAATAATAAACACTTCAAGAAAAAATAGAGGAGAGATTGATTACTATATTGGAATAGCATTTTCTCCATCAGATGCTAATAGAGATAAAAAAGTGCTGAAAAAAGAAAAATAAAAATTAAGGAAAAATGCTGAATATGTAAAAAGTTTTTATTAAGAATTTAAAAGAAGATAATTCTAATCTATCTAGTTATTTTAATGGTTATTTTTATAGATTAATATGAATCTGTCATACTAGTAAAAATAATAAAATAAATTAAAAATCGAGTTTGAAAGCATTATTATTTCTAGTTGATGAAAAAGGGCGGAGAGGGATTTGAACCCTCGTATGCGGATCTGCAGTCCGCCACATAGCCACTTTGTTACCCGCCCGTTTTTATAAGGAGTAACAACATGGTTAATTTAAGCTTTTTGACCATTACTGTTAGAACCTGGTCAGGTAACTTCAGGTTACGTGGCAAACATAAATTATTCGGTTCTAATTCCTACAAAAACGTAATTGTTTTTTGATATTAACTAAGCGATCAGAATCTGCAAGTATTAGGTATTATCAAGTTCAAATCTTGTCTTGTCTGATGAATTAGATGATGATTTAACAGATATCATTAAACCATAATTTGTAACATTATTAATTGCTTTTTATGATGTTAATGGTTAGCACTAATAGAAAGGTTATTTCTTTTTCTTTTATTAAATCTTAACATTCCACGATATGTAATCCACAGGTAAAACTTTCATCAATATATCTTATACAATACATTTTTACCATAAACTTTTTACAACAAACTCTTTATATTACAATTTATATTATAATATTAGGAGGCAAAAAATTGAAGAAAATATTATCAATAATAATAATAGTTATTTTAGCCCTTGGAGGACTTGGAGCAATTGCTGTAACTGAAGAAAAAACTGAGACGGACATAATGACCTTCTCATCACTAACCATAATGGATATAAATAGTGGCTATGTTGAATTACATCTCAATGAGACATCATCATATTTGATGCAACCTGGTAAACCTATGTTACCAAAAGTTGTGAAAACTGTCGAACTCCCATTTGGTGTGCGGAATGTTGAGGTTGAAGTATTGCCAATGGGTGTTCATGAGGTTGAAATTGAGAATAAGATTTGTCCCGCTCCTGCGATGATCCCTCTAACATCTTCAAATAATGTAAATGTGAAAAAAGAGAAAAATGAGAAAACATATGAAAGTACAAATTTCTTTCCAAATAGTTGGTTTAGCTATAGTGTTGGTTGTGGACTAAACGGAGATAATGAGCGTGTAACACACGTGGCAATACATATCTTTCCAGCTAGATATGCTCCTGCATTAGACAAGTTGTGTGTTGCAGAGAGTGTCAAAGTTTTGATAACCTATGGGGGACCCACAACAAACCCATTTCCCTTGAATAGTGAATATGATCTGGTGATTATAGCTCCATCAAAATTTTCCGATGATTTGCAGAGATTAATCGATCATAAAAACAGCCATGATGTAAAAACTATATTAAAAACGACCGAGGATATATATAATGAATACACTGGCGTGGACAAACCAGAACAAATAAAGTATTTTATTAAAGACGCAATTGAAACTTGGGATATTACATATGTCTTACTTGTTGGGGGATTGAACTCAGTTGTTTATGCAAAACCTCGCGATGATGCCAACCAAGGATCGAAGGATTGGTATGTACCTGCAAGATATTCCAACCTGTACGATGATCCGGCTTTTCCTCTAGCGGGTACTATTCATGACCCTGGAGTACTAAGCGATCTATACTATGCCGATATTTATAGAGGGGAAGGTGCATTTGCCGATTGGGATCCAAATAATGATGGCATTTTTGCTGCTTGGGGAAAACCAGGTTATGAAAATGATACAGATCTTGATTATTATCCTGATGTATGCCTAGGTAGACTTGCCTGCAGAAGTGTAACTGAAGTTAAAACTGTAGTTGATAAAATAATCAACTATGAAGCTAATCCTATTGACCCATCTTGGTTCAAAAAAATGATTGTAGTATCTGGTGATGGTTTCCTAGATCAAATAGATTGGGATATTAAATGGGATACTAATGGTCTTGATAATGGCGAATATACAATACATGCTCAAAGTAAAAACCCTGAAGACGTTATTGGACCTGAAGATACAATAACAATAACAATTGATCGTGGAGGTGAATGCACTCAGTCATCCGTAAATTTCAATCATGATGATCATTTGAACCCTGTACTTGAAAATGGATATCCTGCATCCCCAATTGCAGAAATAGTTTCGATATCTAATGGAGATATTCTTAGTAATACTGATATTTCTTATACGCCTAGTGATGGAGAAGCTTATTTAAATTGGTTTTTCTGGTGGGCAAACGTAAGCTATGTGGATGGAGTTCTAACTATTCGTGGTAAATCTTATGATCCAAAACCGTATGGTTATTTGACAGATTTACATGTTTGGATTACAAATAGTAATGCTGAGGTTGTTTTTTGTGATTGGAGAAATAATTCTGAAATGTATTACGAAGGTGAATGGGTTACTGGTGAGCAACTATTAAATGGCAGAGGAGGAGCTTTATACTATATGCCAGATGATTTCGAAAAAGATATTCTTTGGGCTTCAAACGGCCGATTAACTGGACAGACTTCTGTTATAAATGCAATCGATAAGGGAAGTGGTTTTCTATTTTTCTCAGGACATGGTAGTCCAAATGTATGGGCTGATCAATACCCTGGAATTCCTGGAAATAGAGCGGGTGGAAGCGTAACGGGTTTACAGGTAACAACAATAAAACCATGGTCACCGTTTGTCACGCCTCCAGCTTTTCCAATGGATACCATATCTAATGGTGAAAAACTACCAATTGCTGTAGTGGGTGGTTGTCATAATAGTCAGTTCAATGTATCAATGATGCTTGGTCTCATGGATGGCATACATTATAGCTTCCCAGCATTTCCTGAACTATCAATGTGGTGCCATGGATTCCCTGTTCCAGAAACATTCAGCTGGCGACTTATCAGAAATCCAAACGGTGGTGCCATTGCTAGTATTGGTAACACGGGTTTAGGATATGGAATGCCCCATAAAGAAGCAACCACTGGAGGCGGTGATGGGTGGATTACTATAGAGTTTTTCAAGCAATATGGTACAGAAGGGCACGATATTCTTGGAGAAGCTTATTCGCAAACACTTAAGAGTTATATCGATACCTTTGACATGGGGGATCTTAAATCAGGTCATCCAAAAACCGTAGGTCAATGGGTACTTCTCGGTGATCCAAGTCTAAAAATAGGCGGTTACTCCTAATTTACCTAGTTAATCTTTAAAGATTTATTGAAATTCAAAAACACGATCATTATCATTTGCCATAAAATAAAAAAGATTTTTAGGTATTGAATATGCCTTCGATTCGGGTTTTATCCTAGTTTTACCGACATCGAAAGGGTTGGATTTTGTCTTTCAGAAGTAAATGTTAATCTCTGATTAGATTGGAAAATTCTATTCTAAAGTAATACATAGGATTGGATTATTACATAACAGAATGGAAATTATGGCATTTTGCTATGAATATATTTTACAAATGGCTACTTTTCTGGAGTTACCAAATGGAGTCCATATCTCATACACCAGAAAAATCCTGGAAAAAGAATTATTACTTCAGGAATTGCAATACCTTCATAAAAAAGGAGGAAAATTGGTGAGATCCCTCCAATAACGGCTATGATCAGGGCAGAAATTCCCATATTCTTGATAAATCGAGATCGATTTTTGTACATTTTTATTCCAAGCATTAAAAAGCCGAGTGGAAACGCAATAAAAAACATCCCAGATACATCTACATGATTGGGATTAGGCAGAGGAAAAATTCCCACTCCAATGAAGTATATGGAACTTAGAGCGAAAACTGTTGGACCTACTCTTGTTCCCTTTAATGAATATAATAAACCAAATGAGAATGCCAAAAGTAAAATTCCAACTAAGATTAACGTGTAATTAAAAAATGATAATCCAAATTCAGGTCTGCCGAGATCGCTAATTGCATTCTCCGTCCAGCTAAACCATGGTGCTCTCGGTAATGCGAGAAGTAGCCCCGATATTATTACTATCGGAAGCATAATGCCGCAAATGCCTGATAATTTGATTAGATATTCATATTTCATAAACAAGTTTTCCTATGGACATTCTAATTTATTGTGATGTTAACTCCCTTTTTAAATTGTCTTTAGTTTTTATCTTTCATCCATTATCAAGAAGGGAAAAAGATATATTTAAGAATTCATGACAAACATTTGACCAAGTATCGAATATATTTGATAAATATCATCAGTAAATCGTAAAGATTAACGATCTTTTCCAATGTCCCAGATTGTTTTTATTGCTGTTATGCCAACTGCGGGTGCAATAAATACTGATAAACTCATTGAAATGCTAGCCAGAAGGGCTCCTAGATATGGAGCAAATATTGCATTCCAACCATTGAATACACCGCCCATAACGACAAGTGCTATCCCTGCTGTTAGAAAACATGGTATTTCCTTCTTAGTTATGGTTCCTTCTCCCATGAATGCCAATAGTCCAACAATTACACCGATTATTGCCAATATCCATGCACTCCAGCCACCAACATTTGTCTCAAAAAAGTTACTTCCCGATTCAAGTGTATATGCCTGATAAAGGCCAACAATAAATGCAATGAGTGTTCCTATAAGAAATACCCAACTTCCGAATTTAGTATACATATCTTTAACCATGGAATTTACCTCCTCACAATCAGTACATCATCCTTGCATTTATAAAAGGTTATTTTAAAGGAAAAATAGAGATATTATTGAGATTGTTAAAAACTAGGTATGATTTTTCTATAAGATCAAAGAATTTCGGAAGATTGGAGTAGCATAATGCAACAGTCATGCATGTTGTTGCTTATTGATAAATAAAAATAAAAGAAGATTTTTGTAAAAAGCACTTATCTTACTGGCTTTTTTCATCTTTTTACTAAAATCTTTTTGGTCTGTGTTTCTGGTAGCAATCCCTACAATATACAGGTCTGGTTCCATCGGGTTTAAAGGGAACCTCAGTTTCTTTTCCACATTCTGCGCAAGTTACTTTATGCATTTCACGAGGGCCTCTATCAAACCCTCCTCTTCCTCTGTTTTCTTTATACATATATATTTCCTTTCTTTTATTTGTTAGCTTTTGGCATAAAGCTAAAGCATATAAACCTTACTGATGCACTGATTTGAGTAATAGGCCTATTTCCATCTGCTCTAAAATTGTTCTAGTTTTTTTGGAAATTCTGATAGAATTTCATTTCCAAAGTTGTCTTATACAACATATATTTTCGACAGATATACAAATACTTCTTTCACACTCACTACGTTGGTAAGATCTGCTTTTCTAAGGAGGAGAGAGTACATTAATTGTGTAGAAAAACTGTAGCGATGCATCCGTATTACTCAAAAGTAGGCATCAGTAATGTATAAAGGCATACTTTGAATGATCAGATTCATTCGGGCTATGAGTATTATCTCCAAATTTTTGGTGTGAACATCGGAACATCGTGCATATATTGCTCATATTCCTCACCAAGTTTGTCAATTAAAATATTCTCTTCATATCTAGAAATGTAAACGTAAAATACGATGATTATAATCCAAATCCCAAAGGTGATCACTGACATTGATAAAATTATGAACCCCAGGTAAAGCAGTATAGAACCCAAATAGATAGGATGACGAACCAATGAAAAGACACCTGTTCGAATTACCATCAACTTGCTTCTCTCTTCGCGAAACACAATTTTTAACCCTGATTGTGCAAGATAACCTGAAATGATTAAAACAGGTAAAGCAACGATGATGCGGAGTAATAATGGAACAGACTCTCCAAATGATTGTCCAACCCTCAGAAATACAAGATCTAAGATAATCCCAACAATGAACACTATAAACAAAATAAGTTGACCCAAGTCACCCCAGGCTTTCTCACCTGCAATATCTACACGTTTTTCATAACTTTTTCTCTTGTGAGCTTTTTCTTTGTTCATACATTTCTCCAACCTACTTAATCATATATTTCCCTATCAATTTTAAAAATAAGAAGTGTGGGCATTTTATATATTGAACTCGGTCATTTGTGACCACTTTTTGATCACATGGAATATTCAAAAAGGAAAAGAATATACTTCTAGCGTTAAGTAAATGTGAATGATTAATTATGATCAAGGTTTTTGATTAGACTTAAGATTTCCAATTGTTTTTGAATTACGTGGCTATGGTTAGAGTTCTATGGAGAAAAGCAGGTAACAATCACAATTTATGATTAGATTCGGAGTAGTACCTAACAGGTTAGCTCATCTAGTGATTTTTTTAAAAAATTTGTGCAATGCTGAATTACGCGCTTTATAAATCCTTTCCTCTTCCAGTTCCTCGGATTTTGCTAGTTCATCACCTTCAAATCCTTCTTCTGATTTCTCGTTTAACTTTTCAAGTTCTCCTTTATCTAACCAAACTCCTCCACAAGTTAAACATACATCAACTTCAATATCATCAGCTTTTTCGATATCCATTGTCATACCGCAGCGAGGACATACCATTGGACTTCTGCTTTTAGTTCCAATATGCTTGGTTAGATAATTGGCTAATTTTCTATCTTTAAGTAGTTTAGTAAGTTCTCCTTTATCAAGCCAAATCCCTTTACATTTTGGACAAATGTCAATTATAATATTTGGGCCAAAAGTGTTTATTTCTTTTTTTTCCAATTGAACCCAGCATCGGTGGCACTCATAATTATTTTCAGATTCCATTTTGTTCGCTGACATAGTTACAGTGAATGATCTTTTCAATTTTATTATTTTTGGAAGCAGTACCTAGCAAGTTTGGGATTTCCAAATGAATCTGAAACTCATTTGAAAGTCCCGATATCTTTGCAAAGCCAAAAATTTATACTTAATATCTAGATTACAGTTATGAGAATATGTTGTCTGAATGCGAGGAACATGGGTATTACCGTGGGGATTTTTGCCCTGCCTGTAATAAAAAAGGAAAATTCTTAATGAGTGATCAGGAGCTTAATTCGTTAAGCCGTATCATTGCTGGTGCGCTACGTCATTTTCCTGAAAAACTTGGGTTGATGATGGATGGAAAAGGTTGGGTACATATTTCATCATTGATTGATGCCATAGGTACTAGTAGATCTGGTTTCAATTGGCTACGCGTTCATCATATAGAGGCATTAGTAGCTACCGATCAGAGGGGTAGATATCAGATTGATGGGGGTATGGTGCGGGCGACATATGGCCATTCTATTGATGTGAATCTTGACGATCTCCCACCTGCCGAGATAGATGAATTTTACTATCCAGTTACTGAAGAGGAAGCTGATATGATAATTGAGGGGGGTTTGCACCCTGTAGATCGAAGAAAAGTGCATCTGAGTGGTAGTATAGAAAAGGCTATTGAGGCAGGAAGAGTAAGAACGAACGATCCACTCATTCTAAGTATAGATGGTGCAAAGGCGAGAGAGGATGGTATAGATATATATCATGCTGGTAAAGATGTATATATCACAGACAGTATCGATGCTAAATACATATCAAAAGTAGATGAATCAGAGATAAAGAAATTATTGGAAGAAAAACATTAATAGACCGCATTTGATTTCGGCGTGCTTTCTTTATTTTTGGGCTTGTAGCTCAGCTAGGTGGAGCAATCGGCTCTTAACCGATCGGCCAGGGGTTCGAATCCCCTCAAGCCCGCTCCCTTTGGACTTATAGTCTGCTTCGCAGAGATTTATCTGGAACTCAAATTTTACTCTTTGGGATTTCTCATTTCATGAGAACCGCCTGCGGCTATCCTTCGTTTCTATCGAAAGAACTTAACAGCGAATATGCGGAAAAGTATAGAATTGTTTGATTATAAACATGGAAAGAAAATGAACCGGCGGCAGTTGTTTCGTCATCCAATACATCAAAGGATGTTTTGTTTGACATATCTTAACGTTTTTGGCTATACAAATCTAGCGAAAGCCAGTGGTCCGAACAGGAGGGAACCATCACCATAAAGTATTAATATTACTTTTCAATATACTTCGAGATAATAGGCGATGAAGTCCACCTTGACGTCCGCCATGACGTCTTTGCCATGACGCCCGCCAGAACCGCTCATTATTGAGCTGACGACTTCTACTGAAAAAGCAATGGGGTAGAAGTATGAATCGATACAGACACTGATTAAGAGCGGTATATCTTTTTTGTAGGAATTATTATAGAAAATAAAAAGTATGTGTTTTTAGGAAGTGAAATAGCATGGGTCTCGTTGGGAGATTAGAGAGAAATATTGCAAATCTGGAAAAAAGCATTGAAAAAGATCATGAGAAAATCGATGAACTTAACGCAAAATGTGAAAGCCATAAAGTTACCAAAGCAGAGTACAACATCAAAAAGAGACACATTGAGGAAAAGATTAGAGCTATGGATTCTAGAATGCGGGTTTTACAAGGTGGAATAGCAAAGGAGAAGAGACACCTAGAAGAAAAAGCTGAAGAGAAACAGAGGAAAGTGGAAGGGAAATCTGGGAAAAAGGAAGAAGCGAAAAGAAGAGAAAAGAATTATTTTAAATGGAGTGAAGAAAATGAAAGAAAAAGTGATTAGCTATCTCGAATCTTTAGGATTTGAAACGGTAAGTCACAAGTCTTCATCAAGACAAATATTTTACAAAGACGATGTTGCCGTGTCTGTGGAAGAACGAAAATATAAAAAGTAAAAAATTTGGATTCTTTTAAGAAGATTGAATTGGAGATGATACAATGGATGTACTAGAAGAAGCAAAGGAAATAATGAAAATAGCTGGATGTGAAAAAGCATTTGCGGTTTATGGATCAGAACTGGATAGTATTGCAGAAGTTAGACACTGTAGTGAAGAAGGTGAATCAATAGAATTAGAAAGAGATATAAACGATTTGGTGCCAACTATTGAGAGAAGATTGGTGTTTGACCTAGAAAAACCGATAGAATGCCCGATAAATTCGTCGATGAACAAATATTTGGAGTTTTCCCTGAAAAATAGAAACATAATCCCCTTTAATCTTAGTGGGGAAGAATTTGAAAGAGTTGAAGGGGAAGTGAGGCCACTTCTTGAGAAATACAACTGGACAATTAAAAGCAACAATGATTTGAAATAAATTATGGTTGAGATAATAAGATATCTGGGAGAGTGGATTGTATATGGTAGAGACAGTAAAGATAAAAGATATGCGTATGCTTGTTACCCCGCATCCAGCATTCATAAGTAAAGATGCATCTACAGATGAGATTGCAAAGGTGATGATTGCAAATCCTCGGTTAAAATCTGTTTATGTGGTAGATGATAAACTGCAATTGGTTGGTAAAATTTCTCTCAAAATGCTTATTAAATACGAGTTTATGGATCTCTTACCTGGTAGACTCTCATATTTTGGCGCGTTAGAGTTTGTTGGTAAGAATGCTGCAGAGGATATTATGATCCCCCCAGTTTCTGTAAAAGATGAGGATACGTTGAAAACTGCATTTGTCAAGATGTATAGTTAAACCACATAGTAATCGAACGTTTTTTCGTTAATTGAAGGAAAAGATAAAGCCTTTGATAATTCCACTTTGAATTCTTCTTTTCTTTCTGATAGGATCATTCTACTTCATCGACATTATATTTCGGTAGAAATTCTCCCCCTTTTTTCCTCTAACTCATAGAGTACATCCTATATAGTGAATGGAATATATTATTCGGAAATTTTATGCAATTACTATACGTAACATATTTGCTTTGGGAAAAATAGTTATAAAGGAATACTTGCTTTTATGCTGCAGGTCGAGGAAGAATGAAAGATATAAGCAGGAAAGACAGAATTAAAAAACATATACTTTTGGACAAACTACTCGATGGGTGTTATATTGAACCGGTGACGCATACATTTTATTGTAAGAAGTGTAATTGTGTAGTTACCATAGATTGGAAACATAATTCGGCATACTGTGTTGAAGATGGGGCTATATGCACATGTGCAGACGATTCCACTGTTAATGAACCTAGAATCGCAGTGATTGATGGAAAGAAATGGTTGCTCATAGCTGCTGAAGAAATTGAATGACCGCTAGATAGTTGAAAAACTATTGTTAATGATTAACACAAGTTATGAGTTAAGTTTTCTCAGTTTAAATTGTATGTGATTCAGCTAAAGTAATACTCTTGACACAAACACAATCATTCTTCATTCTAATGAAGTTTTTCAACATGCCATAATTTTTCACCGATTGTGACTTTGACGTGATCTCCCCTTTTCAGCTGGAGGAATTGTACACACGTCTGCGCATCTTCCCAGAGTACCTCTAAGAGCTTTTCTTTACCATTGTCCAGACGTATTTTAAGCACCCAAAGCCCTATAAATCCAGGACTGGATGGTTGTGATCCTTGAAATGTACCCTCATATTTCTCCAATATGGTGGGGGTACTTCGATAACCACACTCTTTGCAAACACCCGTCCATCCTTTGTTACCATCCGATGTTTTATCTTCTATTGCCGTTAGACAAAATGTTTTACTCCCACATTGTGGACAAGGAAGGATTTCCATTTTTTATTCCATTTGTCATGTAGAAAACCAATCAGCTAAACAAATACAACAAATCAATTTTAAGCCTGATATTTCCAAATGGAAGTGGACCAATAATCTGGAATTATTGAATAGCAATATTAACTCTGGTATTTGGAACGTGTTAGTCGCCTGAATGACCATGTGATTGTTTATTTTCCAACTTTTCTTTAGCCGAAGTAGTTGCTTTTCATGAGAACTTTTTACCCCGTTTTTCCCATCATAAATACTCTAATTTTTTCTATGGATTTTCATCTTTTCTACATCTGGTTTATCATTCTACTTCCTTGCTTAGGCTAATATTTGATAAAATTTACGATTGATTTTTCTCTATTTTTAGATAGACTTATATTGAAGTATTTCATAACGTAATTTACATTGGAGGATGCTTGTGAGGAGTTCTACAGTTAGATTTGAAATAGATGCAGGGAAAATATGGACTGCATTGGAAGGGCAAAGATGCCTTGAAAAAGATAAAATATTAAAAGCTGCACAACTCAATGAAAATGAGTTCTATGTTGGAATAGGCTGGCTTGCTAGGGAAAACAAGATATTTGAAGAGGATGAAGGCCATTATGGACTGGGTACTACAAACTTAACTTCTAAAATTGGTATTGATGCGGGTCGTGTGTGGAGAGTAATGGACATTTGGGGAGAAGTCAACATTTCTACAATAGAGCGATTGGCAGATATGAGTGAAAAAGAAGTCTATTCTGCACTTGGTTGGCTTGCTAAGGAAGACAAGATATATATTAGTGAAAAACAAATGTATAATTTAAAATAATTTGTGATTAAAGAATAAATGGTGGAAGGAAGAAAGATGGATATTGGTCTAAATTCGATGACCTATGTGAATGTAAGATTAATTTAGTTAATAGTATGGAGTTGTAAATGAAAGTAGCGATGATTGGCTGGGAATATCCGCCGTTTAAGGCAGGCGGATTGGGTACTCATTGTTATGGGCTCACTCGTAGTCTTGCGGATAAAAATGTAAAAGTAGATTTTTATATGCCTAAAACTAAACATAGTGCAGGCAACAGTGGTAAGAAAAATTTGATTATAAAAGAGGTTGGAGAGACTGAAATATTCCCATATGATCGCCCTGAAGATAAGGAACTTGCCGGCCAGTTTTTTGAAAGTGTATATCGATATAATGATTTGGTTGTTGAAAGAGTAAAAGGTAATTATGATCTGATTCATTGTCATGATTGGCTTACAATGAAAGCTGGTGTAGCATTGAAGGAGAAGCTAGGTATACCGCTTGTTCTAAGTGTTCATTCAACCGAATACGACCGCTCTGGTTGGATATGCCCTAATGATTGGTTTATCAACATTGAGCGGGAAGGTATGGAAAAAGCAGATCGTGTTATTGCTGTGAGTCATTTTACGAAAGGCGTCATTGTTGATAAATATGGTATAAATCCCGATAAAATTAGTGTTGTCCATAATGCTGTTTATCCGATTGGGGAGGGCGAAAAACAGGAGATTGTATTGTTTTTGGGTAGACTTACGATTCAAAAAGGGGCCGAGTTCTTCCTTCGCGCTGCCAAAAAAGTGTTAGAATATGAGCCAAATTCCCGTTTTGTTGTTGCTGGTATAGGTGATATGTTACCTCGTTTGATTAACCAAGCTATTGATATGGGAATCTCTAGTAAAGTTATTTTCACTGGACTGTTAACTGAGGAAGAAGTTAAACATATTTACAGAATCTCTAATGTTTATGTTATGCCTTCTGTTAGTGAACCTTTTGGCATAACTGCTCTTGAAGCCGTCTCTGCCGGTACTCCCACTATTGCGTCTAAAACTGCTGGTTTCTCTGAGGCTTTTCAAAATTGTTTACGAGTTGATTTTTGGGACACTGATGAAATGGCAAATAAGATTATATCTTTGTTAAGATATGATCCGTTACATAAAACATTGGTTACCGAAGGAAAACGTGAGTTAGATCTGTTTACGTGGGATCGCGTCGCAGAAAAAACAATTGACGTATATAACAGAGTGATATAACATGACCTCGATATGTATGTATTTTGAAGTTCATCAGCCGATGAGACTGAATCGTTTTTCGGTTTTTAATATAGGTAACGATGCTGGCACTTCTAGTTATTTTAACAATAAGTTAAACCACGAAATATTTGAAAAAGTAGCGAAAAAATGCTACCTTCCTACTAACAATTTGTTGCTTAATTTGATCAATGAATTCGATGGCAAATTCAGGATATCGTTTAGTCTCACTGGCACATTTGTTGAATACTGTGAACGGTTTATGCCTTCAGTCATTGACAGTTTTAAACAATTATTTGCAACAGGCGCTGTTGATATGATTGAGGAAACATATTTTCACTCTTTATCGGGTTTGTATGATGATCTTGATGAATTCGAAGAACAGATAATGATGCATCGCCAGATGATTAAGAGACTATTCAACTATGAACCAAAGGTTTTCCGTAACACAGAAGCGATTTATGATAATCGCATAGCTAAAAAAATTGGAGAAATGGGATATAAGGGAATCATAACGGAAGGTACGGAGAAAATATTGGGGTGGCGTTCATCAAATTACCTATATAGGCCAATTAATTCTGACATTAAGGTTTTATTGAGGAATTATTCTTTAAGCGATGATATTGGTTTCAGGTTCTCTTCTCGTCATTGGCCAGGTTTTCCCCTAACCGCTGATAAATATGCCAATTGGATGTCTCGTTGTGAGGGAGACCTGATCAATTTGTTCATAGATTATGAGACGTTTGGGGAGCATCAATGGACGGAAACTGGGATTTTTGATTTCCTTAGTCATCTACCTAATGAGGCTCTAAAACACGAACAACTTGATTTTGTTACAGTTAGTGAAGCGATTGATAGGTATCAACCTGTGGGTGAGATTGATGTTCCATGGGCTATATCATGGGCTGATGCAGATCGTGATGTATCCACTTGGCTTGGGAATGATATGCAATTTGCTTGCTTCAGTGAGTTAAAGGACATCGGAAAAAAATTAAAAAAACGGGGAGATGAGGAGCTACTAAACGTTTGGCGTAGGCTTCAAACATCTGATCATCTATATTATGTTTCCACCAAGGGACTTGAAGATGGTGATGTACATGCATATTTCAGCCATTATGATGGCCCATATGATGGTTTCATTAATTATATGAATGTCCTGCAGGATTTAAAACAAAAAATATCCTAAATTTGGTGAGGAGAGTTGATGGGAGTCCAGTTTCTCTTTTATGAGGGGGCTTCTATGATTTATCTTTGATGTGTTTGACACATTTGCAACTAAGAATTCTCCTATAGAATTCTATATTTAAATAAATGAGGTTATAAGAGACTATGCGAGAATGGATTGTTACAAATGGTCTTGGCAGCTATGGTTCTTTAACACATTCTAATGACAATACTCGGAAGTTTCATGGGCTGTTGATTGCTAGTCTGAATCCACCTACTGAAAGATGGGTTTTTGTGTCAAATGTATATGATAGAATATTGACTGAAGATAGATTTTACAGTTTGAATGATTTTAAATGCAGGTTTACTTTTGATATGTTTCCATCTTTTTCTTATGATGTTGAAGGATTAAAAATAAAAAAAACAATTTTTATGCCTTATGAAAGAAACACTACAATTGTTAAATATGAATTTAAAACAAATAAGCAAATATCAATGTTTCATAATCCTGTGGTAAACTCCAGACATTTTTACGATACAACTATGCGAAACTCTGTTTCATTTAAGCAAGATGTTTTTGAACAGGGTGTTTGTATCAGCCCAAGTAATATAAATAAAAAACTTAAGATCATACTTTGCGATTCTGCATATGAGCCATCAGAATATTGGAAAGAGTTACGTTACGAAAAAGATTCGGAAAGAAACGATTCATTTATGGATTATAATTTGCTTATTGGAAATTTCTGCAAAAAAATCAATGACTCATGTGAATACTATCTAATTTTTACACTCGAAGATGAATTCGATGACGATCCCTCTACGGTATATTCAAGAGAAATCCAAAGGAAAAAAGATTTAATTGAACGGGCAAACTTATCAAGTAAATTTGAAAAACTGGTTTTATCCACAGATAATTTTATTGTAAAAAAAGGCGACGGTAAATCTATTGTTGCTGGGTATCATTGGTTTAGTGATTGGGGGCGAGATGCATTGATTTCACTTCCAGGTATATCGCTTGTTACGAATAGATTTGATGATGCAAAACAAATACTTCTGGGTTTTAGCAGATACTGTAGAAATGGCCTCATTCCAAATGTGTTTATGGATCGTGATTCCAAGGCAGTATACAATACAGTAGATGCATCTCTGTGGTATGTGGATAGAGTGTATCAGTATCTAAAGTACACTAATGATATAAATTTCCTAGGGGAAGTATGGGGGACGTTATGTTCCATTATTGATGGTTACAAAAATGGAACTGATTACGGCATCCACATGGATAATGACTTTCTTATAAGTCACGAACCTGGACTTACATGGATGGATGTAAAGATTGGAGATTATTATCCTACACCTCGGTCAAAAAAAGCAGTTGAAATTCAGGCTTTATGGTATAATGCACTAAATATAATGAGCAATCTTTCGAGGTTCTTGGGCAAGGATAATATTTATTTTGATCTTTCTGAAAAGGTAAAAGAAAGTTTTAATAAACAATTCGATCAGCAATATGATGTCATTGATACCAAAGATATGTCATTAAGACCTAACTTGATATTTCTTGCTTCTCTTGATTTTTCCATGATAAATGAAGAGTTACAAGAAAAGATTGTAGAAATCATACAGGAGAAGCTAGTCACCATCTTTGGCTTACGAACGTTGTCGCCAGATGATTTAGAGTATAAAGGGAATTATATTGGGTATCACAACAGAGATATTGCATATCACAATGGGACAGTATGGCCTTGGCTACTGGGGTCATTTATTAAAGCGTTTGTTAAAGTCAAAAATAAAGAACCTTCGTGTAGAAAATATGCGTTTGAGAATTTTTTAAAACCTATGTTGGATGTATTCGGTGAAAATTGGGATGGATCTATATATGAAATATTTGATGGTGATTCTCCATATGCGCCTAGAGGCTGTATCTCGCAGACTTGGAGTGTCTCTGAGATACTTAGATCATGGGTCGAAGATATCGAAAATATATCACCAAAATATGAGAATATTTTTACATCATCTGAAATACGCGTTTAACACATATTGCTGAACCATCCTGTCTGTATTGAAGAATGATGCGTTTATCGCAATACAACTCCGCATTGTCCGTACCCAATTGTCTCGATCGCCATAGAATTTTGGTATTATCCATGTTTCAAGCTTGTTGTATAAGTCATTTCTATCTTTTTCATCATCTGATTCTTCATCTTCCGTTTTTTCAGGTCCTATTGCCCAACCGGTTATGTTTTCTATATGCCCCTCAAGCCACCAGCCGTCAAGAGTGCTAAACTGGGGAACTCCATTGTGGGCTGCTTTCATGCCTGAAGTCCCTGAAGCTTCTCGTGGTCGTCTGGGTGTGTTAAGCCAAATGTCAGTGCCAGCAGTCATCATTTTACCAATCATCATGTCATAGTTTTGTATATAGGTTATTTTTACTTTACCCTGGATGGTTTTCATAGTTTCAAAAATTTTTTTTATTGTCTCTCTACCCGATCCATCTTTGGGATGTGCCTTTCCTGCGTATATTATCTGTATCGGTCCTGCTTTTTCTGCAATTTGTGTCAATCTATTTGGATCAGATATCAACATGTCAGGTCTTTTATATGCTGTTTGTCTCCTGGCAAACCCTATTGTGAAGTCATTGTAGTTCATGCCGGCATTATATCTTTCGTTCACAAAATTAATAAGTTTTTTCTTTGCATCTATATGTGCGTTCCATATCTCATCTTTATCGAGGCTAAATGCGGATCTTAGCATATATGAATCAGATCGCCATCCGGGTATCTGTTTGTCAAAAAGTTTTTGGAACGGTTCTGAGACCCAAGTGGAAGTATGAACACCATTTGTAATAGAATCTATGGAGTGTCCAGGAAACATTAATCTTGATACTTCTCCATGTTTCTTTGCAACGCCATTTACGTAGTGGCTGAAAAACAGTGCAAGTCGGGTCATGTTTAACTTATTTTCAAATGTGATATCATCTAGAATGTCCTCAGGAAGTATATCGCCTAGCATTGATTTGGCATATGAAAGCTCAAATTGATCGTGACCAGCGGCCACAGGAGTATGTGTGGTAAATACACATTGTTTTCGTACTTTTTCAACGTCATTTAGTTGCCGGTAGAGTTCAAGAGTGCCAAGAGCGGCATGCCCCTCGTTCATATGATATTTATCAATTGTATTATATCCAAGTGATTGTAGCATTCGAATGCCGCCTACGCCGAGAATGATTTCTTGAGCAAGCCGGTATTTGTTATCACCACCATAGAGGTGTTTTGTAAGTTCCCTATCCCACACATCATTTCCTTCTATATTTGAGTCAAGATAAAAAACAGGAACAACGTAGCCGTTTATGCCTTTGAACTGATAGTACCAAACACGAAGCTTTACTTCCCTACCTTCAATTGTTACACTAGTTGTACTTGGTAGCAATCCAAGAAGATCTGAAACGGCAAACTGTATGGGAAGTTCAATCTGATTACCATTTTCATCTATTTTTTGGTAGAAATAGCCGTTCTCACAGAGAAGCGTAACGCCTACAATAGGAACATTAAGATCGGCACATGATTTAATTGTGTCACCAGCTAGAATGCCAAGGCCACCGCTGTATGTTGGTATATGTTCATCGATACCTATTTCCATGGAAAAGTAAGCTATCTTTGGTTTACCTTTTAAGTTGGTAATGCTTTTCGTTTTCCCTATATTCCTGGTAATTTTTCCATCCATCATTTTCCTTCCACATTTGAGGTAATGTCATATCACCTTTAAAAGATATTTTATTGCGACAATTTATAACTTGTTTTATTTTCAAACGCTTTGAAAAGTTGGCTGATCAGCAAAATACGCTATGTTTGGGCATAGGGTATGAATTAGATAGTATAGCCAAACTCGGGATGTACAGTGTTTTTTCAAAACATTCTTCACCTTTACTGTAATTATTTTTTATCAAATTTGGGGATTTCTTACAAAAACAAACATCTGCAGTTGGTGATTACGAGGGGTTGCATTTATAAACAGATTATGAATATATTATAGTTAAAGGAAATTTGGTTTGGTGGTGTAAAACGACTGAAAGAATATGTAGTTTATGTAATCGCAAGATTCTACTGAGTGAAAATTTATCTGGTTTGGTATTTAATGATGAACACTTTTTATGCGAAGATTGTTGCAAAAAAGAACCAGAAGAGGATTTGATTGGTTGGACAAAAACCGTCATGCAAGATCCTAATGGAGGGATGCCCATCGCTCTTTGGCTTATTCACGAGCAAAACAAAGATAAAACTATGATGTCTGCTTGAAGATAAAATCCAATATTGTCAAATCCAGATAATATTCGTCAAATAAATTCCCATTCTATATGGTGTTAATTAGCTGGTCCTGATTACATATTAAAGTAAATAAAAATAATAAATTATTTATAATCAAAGATTGTTATTAACGTCCACAGTAAAATCTGGGGCGTATCAATGAAAAAAGGAATTAACCAATCAAATGTTTTTTTGACAATGGCAATAATATGTACATTGCTAACAGTGTCTATTCTTCCAGTTGCTTTAGCTGCTGATACTAAGCATATTAAAAGCTTTGACAAGGGGCCATCATACAAACCAGTTGCACCTGTTAAAAAAATAACAATGGTAAATTTTGATGAAGAAACATATCTTGATGATTATGCATACCTTGCTGCTGTCCCTACTTCTGTATTCAATGATGGGGACAAACTTTTTTCTCACCCTTTATTGTTTTATCAAGATGAATGTGAGTCAGATGATGAAAGGGAACTTCCCATTAATGCTAGAAAAGGAATTGATTATTTCATGGAAGATTGGATGAGTTATTGTAATGGGCAACTCGATCAGATGACCCTGATAAATGTTCCAAAGAATAACCTAGGCAGTAGTTGGAAATCTAAAGAATATTCTATTATCGATGCGGATGATCCTTATTCTATAGCTAGCGAAGTCGCACTAGATGATTGGTCATATTCAGATAATGCTGTTATTGCGGTCATTGATGAAGATTTTGAAGAACCGAATACTGTGATCCATAATGAATTAAAAGAGACTTTGCCTGCTTGTAAAATACACAAAGAACCAACCTTCCAAGTAGAACAGACAAATTCTTTGAATCCTGTTTATCATGAATTCAGTGTTGGTGATGAATATAGATATGTTAAAGCCGAGGCATGGTGGGATGGCATACTCATAGGGGGAAACACAATGATTCCCACCGGTGATCCAGATCTTCAATTATATTGTAGACAAGATGGGGAATGGATACAAGCTGCAGCTGCCGCATACTGGAATATATATTCGCCAGCTGGTCACGAATATACACAATCTTATGTTTATCACTCAGGTAGTTGGAGGGTGGGTATAACTGATTTCCCGACAGAGGGTGATGCTCCAAGACGAAGTGTTCTTGGAGGGCTTTTTACAATTCAAGGATCGTTGCTGGGTATGTTGAACTCTAAGGTAACATATTATGTGGATGTTATGATGTATCCAGGTGTAGATATAAAACTGCCAGATAATCCTCCATTTGGATGTAGAGGGGCAGATTTCGAGTTAACGTGGAACGATCCAAATGTAAAACTTGGTTTTACCATTATAGGACCTGGCGGTGAAGCAATTTTTTCTAGTCTAAATGAAAGTAGAACAGATTCTCAGGAGATTCATCTAGATTCACTAGGAGAATGTTTGCCTGGAGAAAATTATTCTGTATGTGTATTTGCTATGGATGACATAAAAATACCTGTAGAATTTAAACTTGAATATACTTGGCATCAGGGTGTTTCAAAGGTCGAGTCAGATTCGCTTGCATCTGCCACAGAGGGTGCTGTTCTAGCCAGTGTTCTAAACGCTCCACTGTTATATGTATCTTCTTCAGACATACCAGATGTCTCTAAGGAGGTTATCTATAAACTTGGAGTTGAGAATATATATCTGGTGAATCTTGGAAGTCATCTCAATAGCAATATTATAGAGAAAATGAAGAGTATTGTAAGGGTAAGTGAGAACTATATAGAGCCTAAACAAATCTATGATGCAATCCGTGATGTAACAGATAGTAACGATGTACTTTTTACGACTATAGATCCATGGACATATTGGTACATGGGGGAACTTGAACCAGGGGGTGAAGAAGAAGGTGCATTGTTTATTGGCCCTGCAGCATTCATTGCTGCGCATCATGGTGCCCCTGTATTGATTGTTGATAATCATCCACGGCTTTCTTCAGCGGTTGTATGGCACAATGAGTTTTGGAAACGATTTGCATCTGATCGTTATGACCATACGCCATCTGCTGCTGAGATGGTTTTAACCGGTAAACGCATATATGATTTTCTAGAGCTTTATGGATTCGATAAGGAAGGAAAGGAGACAATTATTACTGTTGCAGATCAATATGACATAGGTATCCCTTGGGACCGCATCTTTCCTGGTGTAGCACACTCTGGAAGATTCTGCGGAACTCCTGTTGATATTGCTTACTGGATTTCTCGTAGTGTGTTTTATCCTGCGATTATATTTGAAAACCCTGCACTTCAAGGTAAAGTAACTTTAACTAATGGAAGTATTAGTTCTAGGGATGGGTTCAGGGGCTTTCTCAAAAAACCTTTGCTAAATACGCTTGTTATAAAGAAAGAATCTAATGAAAACACATTTGAGTTTCCAGTTTTATGTTCTTTCGTAACACATAAATATCGATTCAATGAAAGAGCAAGCAAGTACTACGGGTCGAAATACCAATGTGCTGACGGTCTCATACCTGGAGAAACAACTACAATGGAACCTATTGATCAAGGTGTAAACAAAAAACATTATGGGGAAGAGGGAGCGTATTTCCCGGACATATCAGAAACAGAGATAGTCCCATTTTATCTCAATAAAGGTGGATTTGATACTGTTTTCTCAACTGAGATTGAATCAGTTGCTGGCAATCTCAACAAAGGAGTAATCCTTTGGGTGCATGCTTCTCACGGGACGCATGGAAAAGGTGGAAAAACATTATTTTGGGATCCATCGGCAGGTTTTGAAAAACACAAACTTGCAAAACCATTTGCTGGTGCGATAAAAGAAAATAATCCTTGGAGAGGATATGATTGGCTTCTTGGTTGTACCGAAGAGCCAGATACAATGTCTATGGATATGCAAGGTTTTATACCATATACAAATCACGAGAGTATATTTATCCCAGCAACAGGTATGGATTGGATGTTAGCGCGCAAGCCTGTTAGAGAATTTTTAAATAAGATTATACCATTTTTTGACCCGTTTGAGGTGGATGATTTATATGATGGTTTGACGGGAACAGTAGAATATTCTAAATATCCATTAGCATGGAAAAATGCAAGTGAAATAGAAAGTCATCTGGAAAATCTTCATTCTGTTGGGTTTATAACCAGCATCTGTCAAACATCAAACACTTATCTCCATCTTACACTTATAAGACATGGAAGTGTGTTTCAGGTTCAAGATCCCTGGCCTACCTCTTGGTATGGTGCGGTTTGGAGACAGTCCATACCACGAGATATCGTCTTGGGAAATACTGTCGGTGAGGCATACGAGAAAGGCATAAGTCATGTTGGAACTTTGTATTTACCAGAGGAGCCGCAGTGGTGGTGGGATACGATGGAAAGTGTTGTTTACTTCGGTGATCCTGATCTAAGAATGTATGTCCCAGAAACAACATATAGTGATAGTAATAACTGGGAGAAAGAAGATACAATGCCGTTACGCTATGATGCCGAACTCTCGGTTGATGGTCACATGCCATTTGGGGCAGTAGATTATCCGCATGAAAAAGAACCGGTGACTCTTCTGCAGCAATATCTTTGGGTAATACTTGCATTGGTATTGATAATTATACTTCTTATAACTGCAAGATTACTTGGCAGGAAACAAAAGAGTAGGCAATAGGGTAATTTCCATTCTTAATCTCTTTTTGGTAGGATAAATGCAAAAAAATCCAAATTTTATATGAAAATCCTTTTTAGAGCATAGTTTATTTGGTAACTATGTTCATCTTGAAACTTGGTGGAAGCGTAATAACTAAAAAATCCGAACAAGGCTGTTTCCGACTGGAGGTAATGGACAATTTGGCCAGGGAAATTAAAAAAGCAAATAAGGAATTAATATTGGTCCATGGTGCAGGATCCTTTGGTCATATTCTTGCAAAACAATATGAGTTGAACAAAGGATACAAAAATGAAGATCAGATCCATGGTTTTTCTCTCACTCATGCAATGGTTCAAACGTTGAACTCTTTTGTTCTCAAGTCTCTGCATAATCACAACATTTCTGCCGTTTCACTATCTCCGCATTCTATTGTAAAGCTTAATGATCATGGATTAGCAAGGATGGATTACAAGATATTTGAAGAGTATTTAGATAAACATTTTACTCCTGTAACCTTTGGCGATGTTGTATTGGATGAAAAACTGGGTTTTTCGATTTGCTCTGGTGACTTGCTTGTTATGGCATTGGTAAAATATTTTAAACCTGAAAAGATAATATTTGTAATGGATGAAGATGGGTTGTATACTTCGAATCCAAAAATAAATAAAGATGCAGAGTTTATAAAATCGGCGACAATAGAAAAATTAGAAGAACTAACAACATCTATAGATGCTCATGCCGATGTCACTGGGGGCATGGGGGGAAAGATTGATACGATGAAAAACATTTCGCGGTTGGGTATCGACACTATTTTACTAAACGGTAATAAACAGGGTATATTATACAATGCATTGATTGGCGAAGACATTAAACGAACCATTGTTTATGGGGATAAAAAATGAATCAGACTGAAAATAGAAAGGATGAACACGTAAGAATTTCACTTGAGAAGGATATAGCGGCTCATCATAATTATTGGGATGGTGTAAAACTGGTACATAATGCTCTTCCGGAAATAAATAAGGATGAACTTGATCTTTCTACGGGCTTATTTGGAAAAAAAATGGATGCGCCGTTGGTTATCTCGGGCATGACGGGTGGTTATCAAAAAGCTAAAAAAATAAATGAAAATCTTGCTGCCGTTGCAGAAAAATTCCAAATAGGAATGGGTGTAGGCTCCCAAAGAGCTGGATTAGAAAATTCTGGCTTAAAGGACACATATGGTGTTGTAAAAGATTTTGATGTTCCCTTGCGTTTTGCTAATATAGGCGCATCTCAACTTGTTTTATGGGGTCATGATAAGACTTTAGCTAATGCACAGGAAATGATTGATATGATAGATGCTAATGTTTTCGTGGTTTGTCTCAATTTTTTGCAGGAGGTTATCCAATTTGAGGGAGAGCCACATGCAAAAGGATGTTTTGATGCTATAAAAGAACTTGCACAGGATTTAGATGTTCCTTTGGTTGTTAAAGAATCAGGTGCCGGTATTTCATATGATGTTGCTAGTAGACTTTCGAAAACAAAAATTGCAGGGATTGATGTGGGTGGTGCAGGTGGTACCTCCTTTGCTGCAATAGAGCATTATCGGGCTGGGATGATAAATGACCGGCTTCATGAGAGGGGTGGTAAAACTTTTTGGGATTGGGGTATTCCTACACCAACTTCCATACTTGAAGTCGGAGATGCGACTGATTGGAAGCTGCCAATTATTGCAACTGGTGGCATTCGAAATGGACTTGATGCGGCAAAGGCAATGGCACTCGGTGCAAATTGTGTGGGTATGGCACATGCCCTCCTTGGACCGGCCAATAAAGGCAAGGAGTCTACCATTTTTGAGGTTGATGCAATTATTAAGGAGCTAAGAGCCGCGATGTTTTTAGTGGGGGCTGACAGCGTTTCGAAGATGACCGATGTTGGTGCGGAGTTATGGATCTAAAACAGGAATTAAGTAAAAGGGCAAATGTTTTTAACATAGAACTTGAAGAATGTTTGAAAAACGGACAGCCAAAATCTCTTTATGATGCTGCCAGATATCTTCCTCTAGCTGGCGGTAAAAGACTGCGGCCATGTATATCTATGCTTTCTTGTGATGCTGTGGGGGGAGATGTAAAGCGAGTAATGTCGTTTGCAGTTGCTCTTGAATTAATCCATAATTTTACACTTGTTCATGATGATATCATGGACAAATCACGTTTAAGAAGAAATTTGCCAACGGTGCATATTAAATTTGGTGAGCCTGCTGCGATAATATCAGGAGATCTTTTATTTGCCAAAGCCTTTGAAGTTATGCACAACATTTCCGATGATCCTTCTATTTTCAAGCGAGTGGATTTTGGTCTTATAAATTGTGTTCGGGAGATATGTGAGGGTCAGCAACTGGACATGGAATTTGAAAAAAAACAGGATGTTTCAGAAAAAGAGTATCTTGAGATGATACGTAGAAAGACAGCAGTGTTGTTTAAATTCGCTGCTGAAGGTGGTGCAATTTTAGGTGGTGGGACAAGAGAGAAAATAAATGCCCTGAGCGAATATGGGGAATCTTTAGGTTTGGCCTTTCAGATACGAGACGATTATCTTGATATGAGTAGCGATGAAGGGACACTTGGAAAAGATATCGGAAATGATATTAGAAACGGTAAAAAAACACTTATAGCTGTTCGTTCTATTAGTAATGCTGCCGAAAACGATAAGAAATTTTTAGAAAAAATATTTGGCAATAGTGATGCTTCAGAGCAGGAAGTTAAAAAAGTTTATGATTTATTTAAAGAGATGAAATCGATTGAATATGCAAAGAATGCTGCTTTGGAGTATAGTATCAGGGCAAAGAAGGCTCTGGATGTGTTAGATGATTCAGATGCAAAACAAGTTTTAATTGGATTAGCAGAGTATTCTATAACGAGAGAGAAATAGTGTTATGTCGAGTGATAAAATACAAAAAACTGCGAGAATGTATGCACTTCAAAACGCTATTCGGTTTGACGGAAGGGCAAATGTAAAAGCAGTGGTCGGAAAAGTTATTGGGGTTTTGAGGGAAGATGGTTTTTCCCCAAGGGAGATAATTCCAATTGTTAGCTCTGTTGTAGAGGAAGTCAATAGTATTCAATTGGATATACAGATTGCTGAACTAGAAAAACTCGCTCCCGAACTTCTTAAAAAAGAAAAGAAAGAAAGAGATTTTTCATTGCCTGAACTTCCAGATGCAGAGAGAGGAAAAGTTGTCACTCGTTTTCCACCTGAGCCTAATGGATATCTACATATTGGTCACGCTAAGGCATCTATTGTTGATTATGAGTATGCAAGGATGTACGATGGAAAATTCATCTTACGATTTGATGATACAAATCCCGAGAATGCGCAGTCCGAGTTTTACGATGTTCAAAAAGAAGATTTAAGGTGGCTTGGTATAGAATGGGATGAGGAATACCGCACTTCAGATAATCTGGAAAAACACTATAAACTTGCTGAACAGTTAATAAATCAAGGGGATGCATATATTTGCAACTGCTCACCAGATGTTATTAAAGAGGGGCGTTTTCATGGAAAAGAATGCTGCTGTAGAGATATTTCTTGCGGGGAAAATATCGATCTTTGGAAAGATATGATCTCATCATCGACAGAGGGTGCAGTACTGAGGCTTAAAGGTGATATGACTTGTGAGAACACTGCAATGAGGGATCCAACTCTTTTTAGAGTTATAGATAAGCCACATCCGATTCATGGTAGTAAATTTAGATTATGGCCAACCTATGATTTTGCTGGTGCAGTTGAGGACAGTATTAGTGGTGTGACGCATCCCTTTCGGACGAAAGAATATGAGCTTCGTGATGAATGTTATTTTAGACTTCTTGATCTTCTTAAATTGAGGAGACCACACCTCATGGAATTTGCACGTCTTTCAATAGATGGCATGCCTGTATCAAAACGTAAAATAAAGCCATTAATTGAACAAGGACTGGTCACAGGGTATGATGATATTAGATTGCCAACCTTGAGGGGGTTAAAAAAACGAGGTATTTTACCGGAAGCTATCAAGCAATTTGTAATCTCTCAAGGTATTTCAAAGGTAGAATCAACTGTAACGTTTGGTATTGTAGAAGCTTTTAACAGAAAATTAATAGATCCTACGGCTAGACGATATTTCTTTGTGAAAGATCCTGTAAAACTTGTTGTTGAAGGTGCCCCATCGAAAGAAAAATCAATAAGTTTTCATCCAACTGATAAAAAACTTGGAAGTCGGACTATAAAAACTGGTAAAACGTTTTTCGTTCCAAAAGCAGATATGGAAAAAATAAAAACAGATGATGTCTTCAGATTAAAAGATCTCTTTAATGTAAAAATAAAAGAAAAAAACGATACAATTTTTGCAGAGTATGAGGGCGAGAAGTTGATACCTGAGTCGGCCAAGATTCAGTGGACAACCGATGACTTTGTTAAAATGAAAGTTTTTGTCCCCCATCTCCTTTTTGAGGGTAATAACTACAACCCAGACAGTCTTGAGACGGTGCAGGGATTTGCAGAGAAAGCAGTTTCAACTATAAAGGCTGGAGAGGTCATACAGTTTGAACGGTTTGGATTTGTGAGAATTGAAAATACAGACGACCAGATAACTGGATTTTTTGCACATAAGTAAACTTTTTAAGTTGTTCAATGTTTTGGATATGTATAGGATGCAAAAATTAAAGGATGGGATAGGATGCGATGTGATAGGAGAACGTTAGTAATTTTAATATTGTCTTTTGTAATATGGTCTTTTTTGATAGACTCAGTAGCCGCTCAAAGTTTCCAATTGGATATGCCTCCAGAAGAAATATCCATATTATTCGTGTTAACTGCAATAGCGATAATCATTGCAGTTATTACTGCAGGTGGTATCAAATATGTGACACCAGAAAACGTATTAGATACTGAGATCAGAAAGAATTTATTTGGATATATTACGGATTATCCTGGTTCACATCTTAGGGAAATTGCACGAGAATTGAATTTGAAGCCGAGTAATGCAGCGTGGCATCTTCGCAAACTAGAACAAACAAACCTTGTAAGAAGTAGAGCCATTGGTGGAAAAAAGGTCTATTATCTAGTTGAGGGTGGTATTGAGGCCAGAAAAGAGGCTGTTGCAGAGTCTATTTTAAGAAATAAAAACGCCAGAGATATTATGATGTATTTACAAGATAATCCTGGTAAACATTTGCTTGAGATTGCTCATGCCCTTGATCTTAATCATCATACCGTTAAATGGCATATTAAAAAAATGTATATGGCTGAATTGGTTGATGGTGATACAAGTAACTCTGCTTACCCAATATATTATCCTACGGAAATCGGCTCTCAAGTAATACAGAATTTTTCTGATCAGCTTAAAAAACCTGGTAGAGCAGCCTAGATTTAGACTCGCCCTATATCTGTTACTTCTACACTGTCAACGTTTTCAATTTTAGAAATAGTCTCAACCACAGGATCTAATCCACCTGCATCATCTGGTACCAATACGGTGACGTTTAAACCCTTAAGTCCAAAGGCAATATTTTTAACCTCAATTTTTCCAAGTGTTACAGGCGATTTTACCACGTCTTTTATGTCATCTATCATTTTTTGTAATTTATCGTCATCAATTACTTCACCTGGCATAACGCGCATAAGTGCTATTACTTCCCCCATATGTATTTCCTCCTAAGGTCCTGTAAATCCACATTGTTGACAGACGTACTTCACACTTTGTTCTCTGCAGCCGTTGCATCTTCCAATGAC
>CAZXHI010000158.1:0-3805 GCA_964640555.1 uncultured Thermoplasmatales archaeon
CCCTCAAGAAATTATGTGGCCATTATCAATATTGGAATCCCAATTCCAGACATTGATGAAAATCCCGCACAAGAACCCCATGATATTCGGTGAGGGGATAAGTTTAATTCCAATCCGCAAAGTGGCGAGGAATACATTCCCAATACAATGACAATGAAAAGAATTAGCTCTTTCTCTTTTGCTTCAATAGGCTTTACAATTGCCTTTGACGGATTATACTCAAAATCCTAAATTCCCATTTGACTCACAAGCACATCTCAAAAGATCATCGAGTTCTACTGGAACGGTATTTGATAAGACATTTTGTTTTGTGAATGATAAGAGACATTATCTCTCCGTTATAGAAAGCTCGTAAAAACGAAAGAATTGCTCTAATGCTTATCTGTGGATAATAAAACATATAGTTAGGTTCCCAATCGGTGGCAAATTTATTCTTAAATAAGAACTCAGTCTTTGCTGGGTAGATAAATTCAAAAAAAGGTTTTAACGCGAAAAATAGAGTGTTAGTTATACGGGTGTTCCTGTTATTCTCCATAGTTTGAAAGGAAAGAGGCGCAAGCCCTATGTAAATCTTCTCTATGCCTTCCCTCTTGAGCATCTCGAAAGATCCCACCATAAGATAATCCATCGTGCCACGTGGAGCATCTCTTCCCCTTCGCTGGAGGTCAAGATAATAATTATTAGTCGCGAGAATGGGATAATAAGTAACGAAACCGACGATTTCATTCTCGTGTTTGCATACAAAATACCTTGCTTTATTTTTCTCAAAATCAATTAATCCAAATGCGAACGAGTACACTGGCGTCATCTTTCTGCTGCTCCATTCCTCTGAAACTTTTTTGATTTCATTTTCCAGTTTATAGTCCCTCTTCGTTGTGTATAAATATTCTTCAACAGCCATACCATTTCTTTTTGCATAGTTCACCGAGCTTCTTATGCACCATTTCTTATTCCCAGATATGTTAAACTTTCTTAGATCTACAATCGCCTCGCAACCAACGTAAATACCTTTGAAACCTTCTTGCCGAAGAACATCAATTACCTTTTCCGTACAGGCAACCAAACAAATATGAACCTTTTTTGACGAGAACTCATCCTTCAAATCTCTTACAGCTTGCCTTAACGATTCCGCTGGAACAATGGGGTCCCCTAATACTATAGCAGTCTTGAGAAATTCCCTATAAGCGATGTATCCATCCCATTTACCACGGAAGATTGACAGAGAACCAGAGAGGGTGAGAAAAGACAATGCACTCTTACCGTATTTCTGTAAACATTCGATACAATAAGTCTCTTCTTTGTTTTTCACAAAACTTAATTTGATTGTGCCTTTAAAACATTTTTATCTAATAAGTTCTTGGAAAATCATGCTGTGACCAAGAAATGTTAACAGGTGCTGGAAAAATCGATTTTTAAATCAATATGGATATCCATTTTCAAAGAACATTTCAATTCATTATAAAATATTTAAACTGATATATAATAATATAGATTTATACACCAATGTGTATTGGGATCTGATGAATTGAAAAATAAATCTTTGAATACACTCATACAAACTCTTCGAAATCCTTGGTGGTTGCAGAACGGACAAACTGTCATAAGCCATAAGATTGTAAAAGATTTTACCGAATTTTGTTGTAGATATCTACCAAGACCTGCTAGAAAATTTGTATTTTATGTCACAGACACATTTAGCATCTTAGGATCAAGATTATTCTTTCTAATTTGTCAATTAAATTTAACGGCATATCTAATCAGTGGAAAGGAAAAACATTCTGGAGAAAATGTTACTATTTTATTTCTAAGCAATGAGAATTCCTTTTCCTATCTCCCTGACCTCATATTTTCCGAGGAGCCCCAGATTAAAAGAATTGAAAAGATTCGTATCTGGAACATCAGCAAAAAACTTATTGAAAATACTTATAGCATAGACGCGATTTTCATCAAGTGCGATAGATTTTATTCTGATTATCTGCAGAAAAAGGAACTTACCACCATTCCAGAACTGATTTCAATGAACCTAGACATATCAGAACCTTTCGAAAAAATTTACAATAAATTTAATAAGAGTGCCAAGGAGGACATCAGAAAGGTTAAAAGGTATGATTATACCTATGAAATCTCCAAAGATCTCAATAAATTAAAATTATTCTACAATCATATGTATGTGCCATACACATACTCGAGACATGGAAAATTAGCCATATGTGCAAACTTCTTTACTATCAGACATTTATTTGAAAGAGGGGGTAAATTAATGCTTATTAAACTCGATAATAAATATGCTTTTGGATCACTTTTCTTTATTAGAAAAGATACGGTTATCGGGACACATGCTGGTATTATGGACGAGCAAATCGATTGTTTGAAAAAAAGCATAAGTGCTGCTTCCTATTATTTTTCAATAATATGGGCAAAGGAGAACGGTGCCAAATTTCTGGATTTTGGAACATGCCGACCCTTCCTTAACGATGGATTATTCCAATACAAGAAAAAGTGGGGAGCAGCAATAGAAAAGGCAAATGGTAACTTTGAAATTTTTGCCTTTAAAACATATAAAAATAGTAGAGGGATAAAGAGTTTCTTAGAAAATAATCCTTTTATCCGGCTAAATGAACTGCACCATCGCTAGATGGCAGTAAGTTAAGCAGCTGGTGTAAAAAATAAGATGAAAAGTTTATATCAACAGAAAAAATAGCGATGTTGCATATGAAACAACAGCCAAACTATGGATTTCCTCTTTCTTCTATTTTAATACGAATATCAATGGCTATTTTGATAATTCTAGTCGCCACTGCTTTAATTTTTTTTCATGTTTCCGGGTATTTTATACTTTTGATTAGTTTCATTATTTTACCAGTGTATGTATTTTTTGGCATAATGATATTCAAAAGACGTTTTTATGACTACCGAATGGACATACAAAAAAAAATGATTAATAGCCTAGATATCAAAGGAAACGAATCGATTCTTGATCTTGGATCAGGAGCTGGTGCATTGGCAATAGGTTTTGCCAAACTTCTTCAAGATGGCAAAGCATATGGTCTAGACAAATATTCTCTCATTGAAGACAAAATAAGAACAAAAATAATTAAATTTGTAAGGATAAACTATATAGGACATACTTTGAAAAATGCAAAAAGAAATGCCAAGATAGAAGATGTAGATAAAAAATGTGAGTTTATTTCTGGTGATTTTACCAGACGTCTAAATTTCCAGGACGATTACTTTGATATAATATCTTCGTTTCAATCATTGCACATCACACCCACCCAAAAACAAATACAAGTTTTTCAAGAGATTGATCGAGTATTAAAAAAAGGCGGAAGGATCATTTTTTTCGAACCAAGTCATTTTCTTGGATGGGATGTAAATGGTGTAAAGAATTATTTTGCAAATTCAGGATATACCATTAACATCACACAACTTAAGACAAGGGTTATTTTCCTTGGAAAGAAATTATAACCGGTTGTTTACATTTTGATTTTTTAAGCCACAGATTTAGATGACTCACTTTGTCAAGAACCAAATTATTATTTCCTAAATAGCCAAATGGCCAAAGTGGATACACAATATGACAAGCATTCCATATATTTATACGAAACTATTTATATTTTAATATAACATTATAAATTAATAGAAACTTCGGGAAGAAAAATTTATGATTGATATCAATAAATACAGTTCTTTGAAATACCTGTTATTTGGTAATCTTTATTTTTCCGAAGGTTTACAACTGGCAATTGCCACGGTAATTATTCCTATTTATTTATTGGAAAAAAATTTCCCCCCAGAACTAGCA
>CAZXHI010000159.1:0-17702 GCA_964640555.1 uncultured Thermoplasmatales archaeon
TTTTTATTTAGTTCATATTTTTTTACAACAGATTTGACTAAATCTATAAACCAATCTGGAACATTTGGAGAAACAACTATTTTATCGATTAAGACATTTAAATCCGTCTTAACATGGATTCCAAACCATTTCGGATCTACATACAAAACATGCTTTTCAATTGTTTCCTCATGTGGGGCAAACTTCACAATAACTGCTCTCAGCTCTCTTTCATGCACGAATGCTTTGCGTTTATATAGAAATGGATTGAATATATTTCCTTTAGGTATACTGTCCTTTTTATAATCAATGTATTTCACTTTACCGATATGAATCTCGTCTTCTTTATGAGGAGCGAAACTATCTTTCAATCGTTTAAAGGTTGATTGTATGGCAACACCTTCATTGCTTTGGAGGCATATCTCCCACATGGCCGCTGATTCAGTTTCATTCATATGCCAACTACTCAAATTAACGATTTTTCTAAACTCATCGTATATTTCTGTTTGTTTCATTTTTATCTTAGGTTTCAATATTTCCTTCCAAAGTTTTACATCTACCTCGGTATATTTCCCTTCATATCTGTCAAATAATTTATCGCTTCGAACAAAAAATAATGCATTTTTATCCAAGTAAGATATGAACTTTGTGAAATCTACATATCGCCAAATTATTGTCCTATCACCAGGCTCTTCAAATTCATGGTGTTCTTTATACATTTTTCCTCCCCCGTTTTCAAATATTAATTCTTTAAACTTTCTTCAAACACTCCTGTTTCTTTGTTTTTTCTAACATTATGCCAGTAAAAATATTTACCATTCATAGAAATATATACTCCACGTGGTAGAGATTGGGCAAAGGCTAAAGCACTTCCCAAATTAAAGAGACCATCAGAACTGCCAAATGCATAGGGTATCATAGCACCTGTTAGAATTATTGTCTTATCTTTGATATTCTGCCCTAAAAATTTCGCAGTTTCTGCCATTGTATCTGTACCGTGTGTAATTATTATTTCATCCTCTTTGGCGTTTCGGCACTTTTCTAATATAATCTTTCTATGATTGTCAGTCATTTCTAAACTGTCAATCAACATCAATGTCCTTATTTTTACATCAATCTTTGCCCTTCCTAACTCTAGCATATTAGATACATGTGTGTTTCTAAAAAATAACTCGCCAGTTAGCTCTCTATATTCCTTATCAAATGTTCCGCCAGTTATTAAAATTTTGATTGTCATTATTTATCAGTTATGAATTAGTGTTAATAAATAATTTGTTAATTGACTATAGATTTTGTGTAATAAAATAGACGGGTATGAATTTTAGATTTAGAAAATGATAAATAGTTATCTGTTAATTTTTTCTATTATTCGTCTTGCGATTAATTTTTAAGTTGAGATGATATTGCATACATGATCTCGTTGATTTTTAGGTGACGGAGGTGTAGAGATGGAATCTGAAATTAAAACTAAAGATGATGTAGTACACATCGATGAGAATAATATATTATCAATTGCCAAAAGCGAGAATGTCATTTTTGTCCGATTGCAGTTTATCGACATCCTTGGCTTTCCAAAAAATATAGTAATACCCTTAGGTAGATTGGAGGAAGCGTTGGAGGAGGGGATGCCGTTTGATGGTTCGTCTATTGCAGGATATGCAACCATTGAGGAATCAGATAAAATTGCAAAACCCGATCCAAAAAGTTTTGTGATACTTCCAGAAAGTATTGAGAAAAGAAAAACCGCGAAACTTAATTGTGACATTTATGAGCCGAGTGGACAGCGGTTCATTGGTGATGCGAAATACGTTTTAGAAAAAACTGTAAATAAAGTCAAGGAACTGGGTTATATTTTCAATACTGGCCCCGAATGCGAATTCTTTTTGTTTAAAAAAGATGGGGGAAATACAACGTTAGTACCTAATGATTCTGCAGGTTATTTTGATTTATCACATCGCGATCTAGCAGAAGGCGTTCGTGCAGATATTTCTATTGCTTTGAAAGAACTAGGGATACAAACATATACTTCGCATCACGAAGTATCGGCTGGCCAGCACGAAATAAATTTTCGATATGCAGATGCGGTTACTACTGCTGACCGGGTAATCACATTAAAGTACATTACAAAGGTAATTGCTTCGAAGCATAATCTTCACGCATCGTTTATGCCCAAACCAATATATGGGTTAAATGGGTCAGGGATGCACACCCATATGTCACTTTTAACACATGACGGGAATAATGCATTTTATGATCCAAATGATGAGAATCAACTGAGCGGTATCGCACGGCATTTTATCGCAGGCCTGTTAAAATACATAAAGGAAATTACTTGTATCCTCAACCCCACAGTAAACTCTTATAAGAGACTTGTTCCTGGATACGAAGCACCTACATACATTTCATGGGCCAACAGAAATCGAAGTACATTAATTCGCATACCCACAGAACGAGGAAATGGCACTAGATGCGAACTGAGAAATCCCGACCTATCAGGTAACCCTTATCTGCAGTTTGCCGCCATGCTTGCAGCAGGATTAAAAGGAATGGAAGATCATCTAGAACCTCCGGCATCTGTTGAAAAAAATATTTATGCCTTATCAGAAATGGAAAAAGAAAAACATGATATCGGACAGTTGCCTGAAAGCTTAGGACATGCGCTTTCCTTTATGGAGGAGAGCACTTTGCTAAAAGAAACGCTTGGCGAACATATTTTCAAGAACTTCCTACATGTGAAACGTCAACAATGGAATGAATATCGTACCCAGGTCACACAATGGGAACTAGACAACTATTTGTCAATTATATGATTTCAAGCCGCATCCTATACCAATTTACTCTTCCTACGTTTCATAGTTAAACAAACCTTATAAATTGGATAATACATTCAGTTTACGAGGGTAGATATTATATGGTATTCGAACTGCAGGTTAAAAGTAACACGCCATTAGTTGGTGAGGACGATCCAGATATTGTTGCGAAGACGTTTTTTGAACAGATAGGTTATCTCTCAAAAGGAGCGGATCCTGCTATTCCCTACAAGATTTTTGCTGATTTTTTCCTTAAACACCCTGCTAAGGCATGGTTTGTTGATGAAATTGCAGTTGCGCTCAAGACGTCAAGACCCACAGTATACAGGCATCTTAACAAACTCAAGGGTTTTGACATCCTTGAAGAGATACAGGTGTTTGATGAAATAACTAAGCAGAATAAGAAAGCATATCGTATAAGATATGGAAATCTTCAAAAAGCTTGGAACTTCGTTGAGGCGCACCTTAAAGTAGCAATTGAGAATTACGGTAAGACCGTAGAGCACTTACAGAACCTTATCGAAAAACAAAGGAGAGACATTGAATGAATAAAAAACTGGAGATGGAACTAACAGACGGGTCAGAATATAACATAATCTCAATTGGTGGAAGAGACAGCGCACTTGAAACCAAGGGGATATTCAAAGGATTTATGACCATAGGCATTGATGAAATCGGGTTGATAATGAAACTAGATAAGGATCATGGTGATATGACAGGTAAAATCAGAATCGTACCACTACATGCAATACTTGCAATTGATGTGCTTGACGCAAAACCCAACAGTAAGAAGGATGATGACAGGGAAATGCCTCATTATGTTGGCTGAATTAAAAATTCATTTGATGTTGTTTTCTTCTACTGCCTTTATCTGTATCTTGTTTTCCCTAGCCAACCAGCCTAGGGCACAGTAAGCATCGCTCATTTTCATCTGTGTCAACTTTGATATGTATGGTATGTCGGCTTCTCTTTGTGCACGAAGTGCATTCCATATTTTACCGGCATTTCCCCCAATTTCAAAAGTCAAATTAGTTTTATCAAGTCTATACACTGTGTCGTCCTTAACTATCTTGTTTTCTCGTGCCAACCATCCAACTGCAACATAAAATTCATATGATCTAAGACTTGTGAACTCCATTAACTGAGATTCTGAAAGAGGGCCGCATGCATCAAGCATTTCCCATATTCTCCCTGCATTTCGGCCAAATTGTTCTATGGTATTTATCATTTTGATCCCATCCGCCTCAAACTTTGTATTTACAATGAGCTATATGTATTTTATGCAGACGTTATTTTTTTGGTTAACATTAGAGAACAATATAGGAGGTGAAAAGGAGGTGGAAATGAATGAAAAACAGTTTGTTTAAGATTGTTTTTTATCACCTTTCAAAAACTTGAATTGATTTGCCATTGTCCTATGTTTTTCAGAAGGAAAAATTTTTAAATAATGCATTTTGATTCATTAATGAAAAAGTTTATCAGGGTAAATAGTAGTACGGCAGTAGAATGCAAAGGTAATGGAGAATATGTCTACCGACTTAAATAAAATGAAAATAAACAGACAACCCTCCAGTAGATTCATAGAATTAGATGTACTAAGAGGGATCGCAATCGCCCTCATGATATTCCTTCACCTCCTGTGGGATTTAGATTATTTCGGAATTATTCCTCTAAACCATCAGATATACCAGTTCCAAGAGGCGGTTCCCCTTGTATTTTTCCTATTAGTTGGCATATGCCTAGTTGTAGGTAAAAACAAAAATCTTAGTAAAACTCCGCAAGAACAAAAAAAATACGACAGACATCTCATCCTAAGGGGGTTAAAAATATTTGGATTTGGAATGGTCATAACAATAGTAACTGTTATATTCATGCCAGATCGTCCAATCATTTTTGGGGTATTACACTTCATTGGCCTATCCATTATATTGAGCATACCTTTTATAAGACTGAAATACTACAACATCTTATTTGCGTCCTTAATATTCCTCGCTGGTGCCATAATAGGGAAATACCCCGCTGAAAATCCAACAGTATTTCATCTGGCTATTGGACTGCACCAAGCAAACATTTGGAGTTACACTATCGATTACTTTCCATTGATTCCTTGGTTTGGAGCGACATTATTAGGAATTGTATTGGGCGGTATACTCTACAAAGACAATAAAAGAAGATTTTATCTCCCAGATCTGTCAAAATATAAATCATTTACAACGCTTTCATGGGTCGGCAAACACTCACTAGTTATCTATCTGCTTCATCAACCTGCAATTGCGGGGGTGTTGTTTATTTTTGTACTTATCTGACGTATTTCAAGATAGTTTCTGGTTTCGCATAAATTGCCGTCAATTAGAACAGTAAATAAAGCTAGAGTGCTAACTGGTTTGTTCTCCTAGGTCATCCCTTGCAATCATTCATGCATTTTCCTCTTTAAAAAATAGTAAAACTTTATTTATCCAAAGTTCATTACATGAATCGTTGGGGGAATTTGGATTAAAATATAATGGGCCTTCCATTACTGACTCGATTCCTCAATGAAGTCATTTGTAGTATTTGGGGTGTGAGGGGGACCAAATACAACTCATGCAAATTGAAATGATGTAAAAATGCCCGGTTCCCCCACACAATTAAGTAACTTTGATTTTCAAAAAATGGATTTTTATGAGAGCGTAAATCAAAAACTATATGAGGCGAGTTTGTCCACGAATCTTATAATTAGTAAGTTCTTTGAAAACCTCATCTTCCCTCAAAATATTCATTATGTCATTTGAAGAAGAGGACATCTTGATCTCCCTGGTTCGACCATACCGTCCCTTAGAGATAACACGAGCAGTGATTATACCAAGCATGTCTAACTCGGAAATCAAATCAGCAACTCTTCTCTGAGTCAATACATCAGTTCTTGTTTTTTTACACAAGTCCTTGTAAATTTCATATACTTCTCCGGTGGTTATAGCTCCTGTGCCACCAGTCTTATTATCGTGCCTCTCCTGCAAAAGAATGGCAAGTAGTATTTGTTTGGATTGCGTTGGTAGAGTACGTACAACTTCAATTATGCGATCTATTTCAATTTTATTCTGGGCAAGCCTAACAAATCTCTTTGTAATTTTTGGGGATTCACTTCGTTCTGCAAGTTCTGCAGATATCCTTAAAAGATCCAGAGCCCTCCGAGCATCACCGTGTTCCTGGGCCGCGAGTGCTGAACATAGCGGAACTACATCATCATCGATTGAATTCGGTTTCAACGCAATATCAATACGTTGCTTTAGAATATCCTGTAACTCCCCAGCATCATACGGTGGAAAAATCATATTCTCCTCACCAAGGCTGGATTTTACCCTGGGATCCAAAAACTCAGTAAATTTCAAATCATTGGATATTCCGACCATTGAAATTTTTGCTTTTTCAAGATAGTTATTAATCCTCGATAAATTATATAATGCCTCGTCTCCTTTGAGTTTATCCACCTCATCAAGAATTATAACAGTAACTCCCCCATCCTTATCCATCAACTGTTTTAACTTGGTGTACACTTCATCCGTAGGCCAACCTGTGAATGGTATACGTTCAGACCATTCATTAATGAAATGGTTAGTAATGTTTTGTAGGAGGCGATACTGAGTATCGACAATTTCGCAATTGATATGGACAAAGTTAATGTTTTTATCAGTTTCCTTCCCCTTTTTTAAAAGTTCCTTCCCTACGAATTTAGTCACAGCCGTTTTTCCAGTACCTGTTTTCCCATAAATGAATACATTTGATGGGGTTTCTCCCCGTAACGCAACCACCAAAACTGAGGCTAAATCGTTTATCTCTTTTCCCCTATGTAAAAGTGTTTCAGGAATATAAGTTGGGCGCATTGCCTCCCTGTCGATAAATAGGGCATCGGACTTTAGTAACCGGCCGAATATATCGCTACTTACCGTATTTTTGCTTTTAAAAATACTCACCCCTTTCCTTTCGTAATTAGTTATAGTATATTTAATTTTATGTATTATTTTACTCCTTATTTATATCTGTTGGGAATGGTATGAGGGAAGCCCCTTCATTTCATGTGGAAAATTGGATTTTATGCCTTTAAATTTAAAAATTTTTTTATAAATATATTTTTAAAAATCAGAATATTCAAATACTATAAAATCAATAACTAGTCATAAATACTACGTTTTCTTAAATTATTACCCGCTCAATACTTACATACTGTTGTAGTTTCCAAACGAAATGAAGGGGTCCCCCTAGCATAAATTAAATCATGATAAAAAATTAAAAGTTATGGATATAACAATAGAAAAATAATGGTATAGTTTTAAAGAATAATTGGGCTTACTGCCCACCTATTATTACTACATCCTTAACTGATTTTATTGTGTTAAATGGAAATACTAGATGGCCTTGGTTATCTAAATGATACAATCGTGGATCCACATCATCTGAAGGTTCTATGAGGACATTCATTAATTGCCCAGTCCTTTCCTCGACAGTAGAATTCCTTAAAATACCTAGATATAAACCCTCTTCGCTCATAACGGTTTTGCCTCTCAGTTCACTCTCAGTTATCTTCATTATTTTTCCCTCCATCCTATTATATATGTTTACATATATTGAATATCTTTATCTCTTTTATCCTTTTTGGCCATGCCACCACTTAACTCCTCAGTCACCTTTTTGTAATATTTTATTATATCGTCGGTGATACTAGCCCTAAAACCACTCATTGCTTTTTCAAAATGCTTTTTATTAATCTCTTTTGCTTTTATATCATCCCTCAAAGCAAGCATTGCTGCCTCTCTGCATACTCCATTTATATCCGCACCAGAAAAACCTTCACATTTGCCAGCTAACTCCTCTAATGATACATCTTTTGTAAGGGGCATTCCTTTGGTATGAATCTTAAAGATTTCAATCCGAGATTTTTTGTCTGGTGCTGGTATCAGAAGCAACCTATCAAATCTACCTGGTCTAAGTAAACCAGGATCCAGGATATCAGGTCTATTTGTCGCTCCAATAACCACTACGCCTTCCATGCTTTCCAAACCGTCTATGCTAGTCAAAATTTGATTTACTACGCTTTCAGTGACATGAGACCCAGAATACGATCCTCTTCTTGGAGCAATAGAGTCAATTTCATCGAGGAAAACAATAGTCGGTGCGACCTGTTTTGCCTTCTTGAAGAGTTCACGGATAGCCTTCTCACTTTCGCCCACCCATTTACTCATCACTTCAGGTCCTTTTATTGATATAAAGTTCGCCTTGGATTCATTGGCAACAGCCTTTGCAAGTAATGTTTTCCCAGTTCCAGGCGGGCCATAAAGCAAAATCCCTCTCGGTGCTTCTATCCCCATTCGTTTAAAGACTTTGGGTTGTGTTAATGGCCATTCGACTGCTTCCCTCAGATTCTGTTTAACATCTTCTAATCCTCCTACATCCCCCCAGGATACTTTTGGTACTTCAACAAAGAATTCCCTCATAGCTGATGGTTCTATACCTCGATGTGCATTTTTAAAATCATCCATTGTCACTTCCATTTTTTCAAGTATTTCAGCAGGAATTGGATTCTCCAAATCTATTTCCGGTAAATATCTTCTTAGTGCATTCATTGCGGATTCCCTTGCTAGTGCCATAAGATCCGCGCCAACAAAACCATATGTAATATCAGCCAATTGGTCTAGATTACAATCTTCACTCATCGGCATACCACGGGTGTGAATCTGAAGGATTTCCTTTCGCCCATCTCTATCCGGAGCGTCTATTCTAATTTCTCTGTCGAATCTACCGGGTCTTCGTAAGGCAGGGTCCATTGAATCAGGAATATTTGTAGCACCTATGACAATCAGTTTCCCTCTGCCTTTTAAACCATCCATCAGTGTCAGCATCTGAGACACTACACGTCTTTCAACTTCTCCGTGCACTTCACTTCTTTTTGGAGCAATTGCATCTATCTCATCTATAAATATAATTGAAGGTGCATTCTTTTCCGCATCTTCAAATATTTTCCTTAAATTCTCCTCACTCTGACCGTAAAATTTACTCATGATCTCTGGACCATTGATTGTGTAAAAGCTCGCTCCCGATTCATTAGCGACGGCCTTTGCTATAAGTGTTTTCCCAGTTCCTGGCGGTCCGTGGAGCAAAACTCCTTTTGGGGGGTCGATGCCCAGGCGATTAAAGATGTTGGGATGTTTAAGAGGAAGCTGGATCATCTCCTTAACTTTTTCCAGCTCATTCTTAAGACCACCAATGTCTTCATAACTGACACGAGGTCCCTCTGGTTCTAAGATTTTTGCGGCTTCCTCCTTGATGTTAATAACTGTATCTTCATGTATTAATACGGTACCAGTAGGAGAAGCATTGATAATAACAAAGGGGAGAGTCCCAAGGAATGCATAATTGGGTATGATTACAGCATCGTCCTTAGATACAGGTCGTTTTAACAGCCCTTTCTTTATAAAATTTTCAATACCGCCGCCAAGCCGAATCTTCTGCCCCTCTGGCAGTAAAGGAGCCAAGGTGATACTTTTAGCTACTTTTACATCTGCTTTTCTAATTTTTACACGGTCACCAAGTCCAGATCCAGCGTTTTTTCTTGTTAAATTATCAATGCGAATTATTCTTTTACCCTCGTCAGTTGGATGGGCTCTCCAAACCACAGATGCAGTGGTTTTCGTACCCTCCATTTCTATAACATCGCCGATTGATAGATCCAGTTCCATGCGTGTTTGATGGTCGATACGCGCTCTTCCATACCCAACGTCCTGTTGAAAAGCCTCTGATACTTTTAATACAGTTTCTTCTTGTTTCATTCCACTCCCACCGATTAACCAGTAGTTTTACCAAATGAAGGAAAAATCTCATATAAGTTTTTCTACCTTTCCGTTGCCTCCGCAACAAAAAATCTAGTCAATATTTGCCTTGTATTTCCCCTCTGTATTCTTTTTCTCCTTACGCTTCATGACTATGTCAAGAACTCCATTCTTGTATGAAGCTATTGTCTCTTTAGGTTTCACATTACAAGGCAGTTTATGAATTTTATGATATCTTACTTTGGGGGTATTGATAATTATTTCAAGAGAATCCTCAGTTACATTAAGGTTTATATCCTCTTTTTCAGCACCAGGAATATTAACCGTCACAAAAATTTCCTCATCAGTCTCTATTATGTCAGTTGAAAATCCATTTTTTTCAGATTTTTCATGTTTTCCATCTAGGGGGGCTGATCCGTCGTTTTCAGATTCAGGAACGTTGATTTCTCCATGTGGAGCAATATTTACACCAAAGCCATGTACAAAATTTCTATTTAGTCTAAACTCCTCATCATTTGTATCTTGCATGAAATCTTCAATATTGTCATTTCTGTACATTTTTTTCATAGATTCAAATATTTTTTCAAATAATACTTCGAAAAAATCCCTGTTTTTGTATCTATCTTTCTCATACGGATTCATATTTTTTCTCCCTTTATCTGTTAATGCAATAATGATATATTTGCACTTCTATATAAAGATTTCCCACCACGCCAGTACTTCCGAAGGTAGATTTTGATTTAACAATTTTTGCTAATAATCATGTCATAAACCCATTTTCAATAAAAAAGTTAACGCCAAAACAGTAAAAAACAAACTAAAAAATCATTTCATAATGACTAGAAAACTATCTGAAATTTGTTTCATTAAAATTTCGATACATTTAAATCTAAATATAATATTTCAATTTTAATAAACTTATAAGGGAGAAAGTAAACATGAAAAGTAACTTATGTAAAAAAGGAATTGTTTTAGGAATAATATTACTTTTCATGGTGGTAGGTATTGTACCGACTATGAGTTGTGATGGAAGAAGTATTACAGAGGTTGTGAATTATGAAATGTGTTTTAATAAAAATAATGACATTCTTTCCAATTTAAGAGTGGGAGATATTCTTTTCTGTGATGTTAAGCCGATTTGGTTAAAGTTACTTGACCTTCATAACAATAAAGGTTTTTCCAACGATCACTGTGCTTTTTATATTGGGAAAAATCGCTTTATCGAAGCAAACGATTATTCGTTATTCGGTAATGTACTTGATGGTGTACAATTTACTCCAATGTGGTTTTTCCGCTGTTGGGCTACTAACATCACATGTGGAACTGTAACAAATGCTTCTCGTTATCAAAAAGATCAAGCATTTCAATTCATATTAGACCAGTATACTGAGCCCTATCAATACGGTTGGCCTGGTTTCGATGATTACATGAGTTGGCATTGCAATCCTAGTATTGACAATCCAGAAAGTCCATATTATTATCCAGATGATCCATATTTAAACTGTTGGTTCTGTTCTGAAATAATATGGGGAGGTTACTTACATCAAGGTATTAATATAGATGCAACGCCTAATCCTTCACAGGACGTTGACGGGGAGTATTACTATTTTGTATCAGTTGATGATATACGAAATTCTGAAAACATTACGCTGTACCCAAGTGTGAAAATGTGAATACAATTGATATTATATCAAAAATGAAATCTCACTCATTTACTATGCAAAACAGCTTGTTTTCCTTACCTTTTTATACAACTAAAAAAATCATTTCATAATGACTAGAAAACTATCTGAGGAAACAATACAGAAAATCAGAGAAAAATCCATTGAGGGTAAATCCAAATACAGGATAGCAAGAGAGTGTGGTGTATCTGCAAATGTTGTTTACAATTATACAAAAGATATTCCTAGCAGTAAACCTAATGTTTTTGTTGCAACTGCTTTTGTTAACACCTGTTAAGGAAACATTTAAGATAGGGCAAGATATTACAATCTTGCAATTTTTATATATAGGAGGAAGTAAATATGCGAAAAGATATTTTTAGAAAAGGAATAGTTTTGGGAATAATATTCCTATTTGTTGGAGCTATTGTGGTACCAAATGTAATTAGCAATACCACAAGTTTTGGAAATATGTTGTATGTCGGTGGTAATGGTCCTGGGAACTATACTGCTATTCAGGATGCCGTTGATGCAGCATCTGAGGGTGACACGATTTTTGTGTATAATGGAATATATCATGAAAATGTAGTAGTAGATGAATCAATATCGCTAATTGGTGAGGATAAAGATATTACCATTATTGATGGTGGTGAGAAAAAAGATGTTATTTATGTTTCTGCTGATAGCGTTAGCATAATGGGATTTACCATTGAAAACAGTGGAAACGAATGGTATGATTCTGGAATTGATATACGTTCAAATCACAATACCATTTCGGACAATAACCTCGGCCCGAATAATGCGTTCGGTATTTATGTAGAGAGTTCTTGCAACAACATCATCGAGAAAAATTACATTACAAGCAACGATGACGGCATCCATCTTAGCTGTTCAGATAACAATACAATAACTGGTAATACTATTACAAACAACTTTTATGACGGTATTTGTATAACTAATCATACGTCTTATACTGATATTTTTAATAATCATTTAGAATCTAACCGCCGTGGCATCCATATAAATATTTACTCCCATAATAACAATATATCGTCTTTAAATGTTATATTAAATAATATAAATTTTGGTGTGTTGGTACAAGGATATTCTTATGAAAATAATATTGTTAATAATAGAATAACTGGTTCAGCTAAATGTGGCATAAAGTTAGATAAGGGAAATAATAATGTAATCTCTAAAAACCACATTGAGAATTGCGCAATAAGTATAAATCTGGATTTCTCTCCAAAGAATACTATCACCAAGAATAATCTAATGGCTTTTGAAATAGGGCATGTTAGACTTAATGCCCGCCTTGTAAATTCCTTCGGAAATCGGTGGCATGGAAATTTTTGGAGTGATTATCCAAAGGACATCCCTCCAAAAGTTATTCGTGGGACATGGTTTGTAGGAATGTTGATTATGATCCCCGATTGGGATTTCGATTGGGATCCGCAACTTATCCCCTATGATTATACATAGGTATATATCACAATCTATAGTTCCATCGTTCTAGATATTGCAAAATAATGGTTTTTGTGTAAACTTGCAATCTGTACAAAAACCCCGTATTTCCTGTACAAAAAACAACGATTTTCCTTACCTTTTTATACAACTAGAAAAATCATTTCATAATGACTAGAAAACTATCTGAGGAAACAATACAGAAAATCAGAGAAAAATCCATTGAGGGTAAATCCAAATACAGGATAGCCAGGGAATATGGCATATCTGCAAATACTGTTTACAATTATACAAAAGATATTCCGCCCCCTAGAAGAAAAGAACCGTGTGTCAGAGGCATAGCGTTGGAACTGCTAAAAGAGATCTTGAGGAAAGGATACGTTTACACAGAGAAAAACGGGATCCCTCTTCGTTTTCTTCAGAAGACATTCCCTGTTATCAAACGATCCCAGTTCAAGAACAAGTCTATCTATTATTTAGAAGATAAGAACAAGATTGCTCTTCGGGAGATGATGAAGCTGGATAGTTCAAGGATTATTTCTTATCAGGAGCTTTCAAGGATGACCCAGGTTTTTAACACTGATATTGAAATTAAGCAGAAAAGATCATTCATTGGTAGAAATCGGAAAAGGCGAGGTTATAAAATAAAAAGTCAGAAACAGCCTCATGAGTTATTTTCTAAGGAGAGACAAACACGTTTAGATGACTTCCTTGGTAGATTTTTACATTCGGAAGTACTGCCACGCAGTAGCTCCGAAAGTGGTCTAAAACAAGGGAAAATCAGGATATAAATGGATTTTGACAAGGTGAAAATCATGATATCAAAAGTATCTTAATTTTTATTTGTAAATATTGTCATGATGGTCAAAATCATCAAATAAAATAACGTTCTCTTCTTTTTTATATTGGAATATTAGTACGAAATGTCCGATGTGAGCACGTTTCGAATCTTGCATGTTGTATCTAAGATTCTTGTAATGTTCAACATCCTCGGAATGTATAACTTCATCAATTTTTTTCAAAATCTGATTATATAGGTCCTTATCTTTTTTAGATAACTTGTTAAGTATTTTTTCCAGATTTTCACTTACATCAAAATTGTACACTAATTACACCTTTTAACTTGTTGCTTTCCTTAATTCTTCAACAGATTTATATCGGGTGTATTTTACTTTGCGAATTTTTTCTAGTTTCTCAACGTATTCCGGTCTAAGCTCTGGTTCTAAAAAAGCAGATTCATATTTTTCTATGACATATTCAATTGTTTCGCTTTTATCCTTAAATCCATATTTTGCTTTTACAATATTAAGAACACGATTTGAACGATCTCTTATCTTTATAACGGCTTGTACCATATTATCCCATGTATATATTAGTATATGCCATATATATAAATATTTCCTCAAAACTAATAAACAACCTATTCTTTGGCGTTTTTTTGCATTGAAAAGTGCTGCAACAACATTTCTAAAATCAGGTTTTTAGGCTGTTGGCTACCGATGTTATCCAATGTACTTTAGGCACAATATTTAAATAACGCATTTTATATTTTAACCGCCGTAAAATAATGCAACTAAAACACTATTCTCTGCTGTTTTCCATTGCTGGTATAATCATTCTTTATTTTTTATCTACTCTCACGCAGCCGATAGTGATAGAATTATCTGAACTACCAGAATATGAGGACAAACAAGTTACTGTTGAAGGGATAGTAGCGGAACACTACATAACAAGTTACGAAAGTCAGATAATCAAGATTGAGGGTGACAATGCTACGGCAATGGTATTTGTTGAGGGGAAATCTGATGTTGAATATGGAGATAAAATACAAGTTACGGGAAAGGTACAGAAATACAAAGGAGACTGGGAAATCGTTGTAGGTGATGAACGCCTTGTAACTATTTTACAAAAATGGCAGAATATCACAATCCCACTTTGGCAAATTGCAGAAAATCCTGTGAAATATGATGGGTTAAACATTAATGTAACTGGATACATAGATGCGGTTTATGATGCCTATTTTTACCTTGTTGATGAGGAAGCGACTCATTCCATTATCGTTTTTTACAATTCTTTTGAACATGGCAGCGTTTATTCAGGTCAAAAAGTGGATATTGCAGCACAATTCAGGTATGATCCAGAAGACTTAAGGTATAAGCTAGACGTAATGGATGAAACACACGGCATAACTCTTTCGGGGGAGTGAGTATAAACCATGTTAGATCTTTTTCTTGTTATATCGTTCTGCGTTCTGGGGGTTATTACTGGAATTGCAACAGGATTGCTTCCTGGGTTACATGTTAATAATATAGCACTTATTCTGTTGTCTCTATCTGGTACTATTGTGGGGGCTTTCAGCTTCCTTTTTGAGTATGGTGTGTCAGAACAATTTATACTTTTATTGATAAGCATTTATATACTATCTACTTCTGTTAGCCACACATTTCACGACGTAATTCCGACTACTTTTTTGGGTGCACCAGACGAAGACACGGCACTTTCTGTTTTACCTGCACATAGTCTTTTACTTGAAGGAAAAGGCTATGAGGCTGTTGCTTTATCTGCTATGGGTAGCTATGGGGCAATCATATTTTGTTTTTTACTTCTTTATCCAATTCGATTTTTGATAGGTGCTCCATTGTTTTTCTATTCAACATTACAGGAAATCATGTTGTTTGTATTGATCGCTATCTCGATACTTATGCTTGGTACCGAAAAGGCCAAGATAGATGATTTTGGGACAAAAGGTAAGACTCCCTCGATCGTAGGAATGTTGTTTGCAACATTTGTATTTGCCCTTTCAGGTATATTTGGCATCATAATACTTGATTTCTCATTGGACTCTCCCATTGGCATGTCCTCTCCTGTTCTGTTCCCAGCGCTTGCAGGTCTATTTGGTACCCCCACTCTCTTAACCTCCCTTATGACAAAACCGGTTATACCTAAACAAACAATCGAAAAACTCAAGCTTGATAAAAAAACAAAAAGATCTTCAGTTTTATCGGTGATCACCGGCAGTCTTGGGGGAATTCTTGTTTCAATTATCCCAGGCATAACATCTGCAACGGGTACAATTCTTGCTATGAATGCTCGGGGGGAATCAGACAAGAAACAGACGATTGTAACGCTTTCGGCAGTAAACACAGCATGTGCATTTTTTGTTGTGATGGTTTTGTTTATTATCCTTAGGTCAAGAAGCGGTGCGACTCTAGCGGCAATGGAACTTATGGCTGTAGAAGAATGGACGGGCGTTGTAATGCCAGCAAATCTTGCTTATCTACTGATTGCATTAATTCTGGGAGGAACATTATCGTATTTTTTAACATTGAGTGTAGGAAAAATATTTGCAAGACATTTCTCAAATGTTCCGTATCAACTAATAATAGGTCTAACAATTGCGATGGTTGTAATACTTGTTTTTCTATTCACGGGAATACTGGGCATACTCATTCTGATAGTTGCAACATTTATCGGGCTGCTACCTGTGCATTGGGGTGTGCGAAGAAGTCATTGCATGGGCATATTGTTGATACCAATCATTCTGCATTTTCTATGAATATCTTATCTTCAACTTGATTAAAAAAAGCACTAACAACGATATCATATTTTCTGCTGACCAATAATGATGCAACCTCTAAGGAGATGTTTCTCTCGTTAGACGCCTCTTTAATTTCCTCAAAAACACTCTGTTCATCCTGCTCAGTTTTTTCGATAATCCGGCCTATAATTAATTTCACCGCATCTTGCCTTTCTTCGTTTACCTTGTCTTTCTCCTCTTCAAATGTTTGTTTTGACGGATAAAAATCTACAGGTACTGCGATTTTTTTATAGTCAAAATTCGGCTTAATCTGCGCTCCCTTTTTGATCAAGAAATTTTGCAGTAATGCTGAGTTTACAAAATCTTTCGCCTCTTTTGGAGAAAACCATCTTAAATCCATCGAAAGAGAAAGGTAGAGATCAGATGCAGTTAACTCTTCTTTTCCACTGCGTTTAAACAAAAAAGAAATAATGATTTTTGTTTGGTTTACTAAACCACTTTTTCTTACCATTTGTTCCTTGTCACTACTTGATAACATCACTATCAAACGACCATCACCTGCTTTTTAAAGCTTCTTATGAAAATAATATCATTACAATGCCAAAAATTTATACTTAATATCTCGGTTTGTAAAGATATTTTTAGATTTGTACAAATAATTCTCTTTTCTTTCTAATCATTGGAGGATACCAGAAATATTTCATGCTTTATCGAGGGATATTAATTTCTTCTAGATGAGTGTTAAAATGTTTTGATATTTCATTAGCTAATCATTTAACTCTGGATTTAACACACCTATCGCAAAATGCTCAAACTTGTATCTTTCATTGTTATCTTCTATCGACAATACTCGGAATCTGCAATTTTTAACTATGTAGTTTTTAATTTCATATTCATCTTTACTTCGCAATAATCTGGATACTTGAACTCGAAATGAACTTGCCTTCATATTTCCGTTCTTGTGATTTGTAAAAATCCTATTCTTCATATTTTTAGAAGTTCCAACATAAATTACATCATCAGAATTATTATAAATAGCATAAACCCCAGCCAAACTTGGTACTTCTCTTGGTTTAGTGGTTTTAAAGCTAAATATTACCCCTAATGTCAATTCCTCAATCATATTAGAATATTGTTCTATTCGGTTCTGAATTGTTTTATCGAGCACGCTGTTTATTCTCCATTATCTTCTGAATTATTGTCTCCTGATTCTATTGGTTCATACTCACAATCATCTAATGGTGAACCACCTGGTCCAATTCTATGTCCTAAGTCACAAACTATTACTCTTTCTGGGTGTTTTCCATCCATATCTGTTCTATATCTTGTTTCGTAGGTATGATGCCTACAATCTTCACATTTTATTCCATTTGACATAAAATCCTCCCAAAGTCACTTTTGTATCAGTATTGATACATTAAAAGGTTATGATTGAGGCTGACCAACAACC
>CAZXHI010000160.1:0-11755 GCA_964640555.1 uncultured Thermoplasmatales archaeon
AGACTTTGTGAATTGATTGACTAATTGTTGTTTTCCCATCCTATGCATCCCATTACTGAATAATGGGAAGTATAAAATGAAATGTGCCTCTGTTCAAATGGTCAAAACAGCATTCAGAAATTGATAAGGTCATCTACTGTAGGTCATGCAACATCAGAGGGATTTCCAAATGAATCTAAAACTCATTTGGAAATCCCACATTATCCAGAGTTTTGCAATTCACTTTCTTTATAAAAGATTTTCATATCTTCAAGAGTCTTTGGTTCATAATCATATGCATGTCCTGCACTACCAAAAGTATTGTAACGTTCAATAATTATAGTTTTCATTGCATCTCTTGCAGGACCAAGATATTTTCTTGGATCAAATGCTTCAGGATTATCATGGAAAATCTTTCTAATGGTGGCAGTGACAGCTAATCGAAGATCTGTATCAACATTAACCTTTCTGACTCCTGCATCTATTCCTTCTTTTATTGCCCAAAGCGGAACTCCATATGTTTCTTTGATGTCTCCACCATATTGATTGATTTGTGCAATAAGTCCTTGAGGAACCGATGATGATCCATGCATAACCATATGTAGATTGGGACATAACTCATGAATCCTTCTAATTATATTCATTGCAAGAAGGTTTTTGTCAGGATCTGGTTGTATTTTAAACTTGTATGCACCATGTGACGTTCCAATTGACACAGCAAGCGCATCTACTTTTGTCTTTTCTACAAATTCCTTTACTTGATCAGGATTGGTTAGTTTTTCTTCCCCAGAGCCAATACCATCTTCAATTCCACCAAGGCAGCCAAGCTCTCCTTCCACAGTGATACCAAGCGGGTGAGCAAAATTCACAACCTCTCTCGTAACGGCAATATTATCATCATAACTCCTTGGAGTTTTACCATCTTCTTCTAATGATCCGTCCATCATAACAGATGAAAAACCTAAATCAATTGCCGTCTTACATATTTCAACACTTGTTCCATGGTCTAGATGCAATGCTATCGGAATTTTTGGATATCGTTCTACACAGGCATTCATTATATTTCTCAAAAAGAGCATATCAGAATATTTCAACGCACCTTTTGACGCTGCCATAATGACCGGTGATTCTACTTCTTCTGCTCCTCTCATTATAGCCTGTGCTTGCTCCATATTGTTCACATTAAAATGTGGTACTCCGTAACCTTTTTTTGCTGCTTCATCTAAAATTTGTCTCATTGGTACTAGTGGCATTTTTTCACACCTCATAAAATAACTTTGCTTCTTCAATTCTGTATTTTGGTACAGTTTTTAACTTTCCAACAGCCTTTTCAAGCGGAATAGAAACAATCTTCGTACCGTGTAAGGCCGCCATCATCCCAAATTCACCTTTATCTATCATTTCTGCTGCATGAATACCAAGACGAGTTCCAAGATTGATATCAAACGCAGTGGGAGACCCTGCTCGTTGTAGATGGCCAAGAATAACATACCTGCACTCCTTTCCCGTCATTTCTTCAAGTTTTTTTGCGAGTTGTTCTGCCGTTCCCCCCAGGATTTTATGGCCAAATGCATCTATTTTAGTATCCTTGAACTTTAGCTCCCCGCCTTTCGGCGTTGCACCTTCAGATGTCGCAATAATTGTATAGTGCTTACCTTTCTTTTCTCTGTTTTCAACAATTGTACAAAGGTCGTCAATATCAAACTCTTCTTCTGGGAGAAGTATTGCATGCGCGCCACCCGCAATACCTGCCTCAAGTGTCATCCATCCTGCATGTCTTCCCATAACTTCAACAACTATTACTCTATGATGTGAATCTGCTGTTGTATGCAAGTTTTTTATTGCTTCAGCAGCTCTTGTTATTGCAGTGTCAAAACCAAATGTATAATCTGTTTCTGATAAGTCATTGTCGATTGTCTTTGGGACTCCGACTGCATTTACTCCGTCTTTGTATAATTTTGCTGCAACGCCGAGTGTATCTTCACCACCTATTGCAATAAGATATTTGCAATTGAGTCTCTCAAGATTCTTTTTTACTTGTTCAACTCCACCTTCAACTTTATATGGATTTGTCCTTGAAGTATGAAGGACGGTCCCTCCAGTCATATGGATATCTTCAACCTCATCCAGATCAAGAGGGGTACTTTTTCCATCATCAAGAAGTCCTCTCCACCCATCTCGGATACCCAAAACATCATATCCAAGGAATATTGCTTTTGTTGTTAGACCTCTTATCACAGCATTTAATCCAGGGGCATCTCCTCCCCCTGTAAGAACTGCAATCTGCTCATTTTTAGATCTAGTAATCGCCACAATTTAAACCTCCATGTCTGGCATCATTAGACGATATATAAAGAGTTTGGATAAATTAATCAGTAAACTATAAATGGAAGTATTTTCTCCCTATCTGCAATAAATCGCTGAGTGTTAGACATGACATTAAAAATCCATAACTCTCTTTCAAGACAAAAGGAAGAGTTTATACCAGTTGAAAATGGAAAAGTAAAGATGTACGTCTGTGGTATGACAGTATATTCTGATGCCCATATCGGCCATGCAAGAACCTATTTTGCTTTTGATGTAATACGCAGATACTTTGAATATAAAGGCTATGAAGTAACCTATGTTCAGAACATAACAGATGTCGATGATAAAATAATTGCAGCAGCAAATAGAGAGAACGTCGATGCACTTGAATATTCGCGTGCTTTTGCCGATAGATGCTTTGGAGACCTTGATAATCTTGGCATAAGGAGAGCAGATTTGTATCCAAAAGCATCTGAAACAATTCCAGATATGATAGAAATGAGCAAAAAAATCATCGACAAAGGGTATGGCTATGAATCCGACGGTGATGCATATTTTTCTGTTGAAAATTTCAAAGATTATGGAAAACTTTCAGGCCAAAGACTGGATGAAATGAAGGTGGGATCATGCCCAATAACTGGCGAAAAAAAACATAATCCGTTTGATTTTGCATTATGGAAAAAAGCAAAACCCGGTGAACCCTCATGGGATTCTCCGTGGGGAAAGGGACGACCAGGATGGCATATAGAGTGTTCTGCGATGAGTGCAAAATACCTGAGGTTACCTTTTGATATCCATGGTGGGGGAATGGATCTTCGTTTTCCACATCATGAAAATGAAATTGCCCAGGCTGAAGCAGCTACTGGAAAAAAATTTGTTAACTATTGGATGCACATAGGTCTTCTTACTATCAACGGAGAAAAAATGTCTAAATCTCTGGGGAATATTATTAACGTGAAGGATCTTCTGAAGGCCTGGGACCCAGAGGTTATAAGATTTTTCTTTGCACAAGCCCATTATCGCAGTCCACCAGATTTCAGCGAAAAAGCCCTTAAAAATACAGAAAAAGGACTGGATAGAATCCATAGATTAAAAGAGAAACTAGAAGGTTTTTCAGAAGAAACAGATGTGGAAATCGATGAAAGTAAACTGGCAGAGGGGGGAAAAATATACCACAAAGCAATAGACGATTTTAAAGAACGTTTTGATCAGGCCATGGATGATGATATCAACACCCCAGAAGCTGTAGCTATAATTTTTGATTTTGTTAATAAAAGCAATAAATACTTTGAGAATAATTCCAACCCGGATGCAGGGCTTTGCAAGTATGCACTTGATACATTGGTTAAACTAGGAAGTATCCTCACTTTATTTCAACCAAAAATTGCACCAGACAACTCAGAGGGAGATTCTCTTTTGAAAAATATTCGAAAAATTCTTATAAAATATGAAAAAAAAGTAGATGGGAAAAGTATCGAAGAACTGATAGACATGCTTCTAGTAATCAGAGAGGATGCTCGTAAAAGAAAAGATTGGGGTACCTCCGATGATATTAGAAAAGAATTAGAAAACATTGGTTTTGAGATACAGGACACCAGCGATGGTTCAACCTGGAGAAAAAAATAGATTTTATGAAAAAAAATATTTGTAAGAATTGCGGATCTGAATGTTCTGATCACACATCTAATAAAACCATGACACTCATTGATGAATATGGCAAGTATTTTACCTGCCACCATATTGAATAATATGAAGAAATAAAATGTGTTTTATTTTCCTCTGCTGAGATTTGCACGGATACTGGGTCTTACTTTCTCAGCGCCTCTGCCCTTATGTCGGAGCCCTCTACCTTTTTGACCCGCACTGGTTTTACCACGCAAAACTCTCCTTTTGCTATTGGTGTTATGTACCCAGTTAATCTTTGGATCTTTAACTATTACTGGATGAAAGGGATCAACAAGTATTATCTCGTAGTACTGATGTTTTCCATCTTCACCGACCCAGTAGGAGTTTAGAACCTCCATGTTTGGGAATCGTTTTGCTGTACGTTCTTCTGCCATACGTTGTATGCTTTTTGCAGCAGTAATTTTCGTGATACCTTTCGCTGCCGGTTTCCTTCCAGCTCTTATTGTATGTTTTCTCAGACTTCCTCTTCTTACCCTCGCTCGTACGACGATATAACCCTGCTTTGCCTTATAACCCAAGGATCTTGCTCGATCTATTCTAAGTGGTTTTTCAACTCTTAAGAAGTTTTCCTCTTTTCTCCACTGTATAAGCCGCTGCTGTTGCGGTGATTTAAATGAAGTATCCGGTTTTTTCCATTGTTCTCTTACGTGATCATACATACTTAGTACCATGATTTGTACACCTAGTCCATAGATTTGGTAGGAGCATAGGAAGGAGATTCTTTATTTAAAACTTTTGCCGACTTATTTCAGTTTTTTGTGTCGTCAGACTTAATAACAATAATTCTATTTCTCCGACGGGGAAAAACCGTATGGATAATCTGTTTAATAAAAAAATGGAAATGCTGCCTCGCAAGGAAATCAGAGAATTACAACTGAAACGGCTAAAAGAAACAGTAAAAAAACTATACGAGAATGTCCCATTTTATCAGAATAAATTCAAAGAGTTGAAGATAAAACCAACGGATATCAAAACCCTTGAGGACATACGTAAACTGCCACTCACCACCAAGGATAATCTCAGAAATAACTCTCCTTTTGGCATGATGACCACATCTCTAGATAACTGCATAGAGCTTCATGCATCATCTGGTACAACAGGGATACCTATTACCGTTTGTTATACACCAAATGATATAGATGTTTGGTCAGAAGTCATGGCAAGATGTCTCTCAATGTCTGGTCTTACAAAAAAAGATATTTTTCAAAATCCAATTCCATATGGTACCTTCACAGGAGCATTTGGTTTTCATTATGGTGCCCAGAAGGTAGGTGCACTTGTTATACCCTCAGGGATGGGGCAGTCTGAAAGACAACTCAAACTTATGGATTATTATGGTACTACATTTATCTCAGGTGTCGCTTCATATGCAATGAGACTCTCACAAGTAGCTCAAGAAATGGGTATAGATCTCAAAAAACTCAAGGTGAGAAATGGGCTTTTTGGTGCCGAAATGTTCACTCCAGGTCTGAAGAAAAGAATCATGAATACCTGGAACATGGATGTCCATGACATCTATGGCCTTACAGAAATGTGCGGACCAGGCGTTTCAACAGATTGCGATCAACATGATGGGCTTCATCTGTGGGAAGACCATTTCTTAATGGAAGTTCTTGATCCAATAACACTTGAACCAGTGGAACCTGAAGAAGAAGGGGAAATTGTCTTAACAACACTAACAAAAGAAGGAATGCCTCTTCTAAGATACAGAACAAGAGACATCGCAAAAATATATGATCAAGAAGTTTGTGATTGTGGTAGAACCCATGTAAAACACACTACAATTAAGGGAAGAAGTGACGACATGATCATCATCCGCGGAACGAACATATACCCAGGTCAGATTGAATCAGTTCTCATGAAAAATCAGGAGGTCGGTGGTAACTGGAGGATGGTACTTGATACCAAAAATGATGTTGACATGCTAACTGTAGAAGTAGAAAGTAAAAATCAATTGAGTCAAGTTGGATCGGCGGATCTTGAAGAGAGTTTGAAGAACGACATAAAATCTGTAATTGTCTTTACACCAAGAGTAACAGTTTTACCCCCTAATGGCATTCCTCAAGAAGGCTTGAAAGCAAAGCGTGTTGTAGATAATAGGAAAAAGGATTGAACATGAAAGAAAGTGTAAAAAAATTGGTAGAAAGAAAAGGACCTCTTGCAGAAAACGAAGTAAAGGACCTGATGAAAGCATATGGGATAAGAACCACGAACTATAAACTGGTAAACAAACTAGAGGATTTGGAAAACTTAGGTTTAAAGTTTCCAGTGGCACTAAAGGTGTGCTCAAGTAAGATTTTACATAAGACGGATGTCGGTGGCGTAAAGCTTGGAATCAAAGATATGACTGATCTTGAAAAAACATTCAAAGAATTCAAGAAAAAGTTCCCAAAAGAAAATCTTCTTGTCGATCAGATGGAGGAAAAGGGTGTTGAAATCATTATAGGTCTCGTTCAGGACCCTACATTTGGACTGTCAATTATGTGCGGAATTGGTGGTATATTCACCGAGCTGTATAAAGATGTGGCATTCCGCATTATACCTATTGACAAATATGATTCTGTGCAAATGATTGAAGAAATAAAAGGAAAAAAGCTTTTAGAAGGGTTTAGAAATATGAAAGCAAACAAAGAATTGGTTATCGATCTTCTTCTAAAGGTATCAAAGATTGGTCAAGAGTTAATTGAACATATTGACCAAATGGATTTAAACCCAGTATTTGTATATGAGAACGATATATGTGTAGTTGATGCAAAACTTATACTAAAATAAAAGTAAAGAAAGGTGTTGTAATGATGGTATTAGAAACAGAAAATTATAAGATTAAAGATATTGGTCTAGCTGATTTTGGAAGAAAAGAAATTGAGATTGCTGAAAAAGAAATGCCTGGACTAATCGCCGTGCGAGAGAGATATGCCCCTCAAAAGCCACTTGCAGGAGCAAGAATAATGGGAAGCTTGCACATGACCATACAGACTGCTGTTCTTATTGAAACCTTAGTTAAACTAGGAGCAGAAGTAAGGTGGGCAAGCTGCAATATTTTCTCAACGCAAGATCATGCTGCTGCTGCTATTGCCAAGTCGGGCGTTCCTGTTTTTGCTTGGAAGGGCGAGACATTGAAGGAATACTGGGAGTGTGCTCAGAAAGCATTGGATTTTGGTGATGGGAAAGGACCGCATCTTATTGTAGATGACGGCGGAGATGCGACACTTATCGTTCACAAAGGAGTTGAAACCGAGAAAAATCCATCATTATTAAATAAAGACTACAGCAATGAAGGAGAAGATACCAGAGAGCTTATGACCTACTTGAAAAAAACATATGAAAAGGATCCCGCAAAATGGACAAAAATTGCCAAAGAAATAAAAGGAGTTTCAGAAGAGACTACTACAGGAGTACATAGACTATACCAGATGATGGAAAATAACACGTTATTGTTCCCTGCATTTAATGTAAATGATTCTGTAACAAAATCTAAATTTGATAATCTTTATGGATGTAGAGAAAGTCTTGCAGATGGAATAAAAAGAGCTACAGATGTCATGGTCGCGGGGAAGACTGTAGTTGTTTGCGGTTATGGAGACGTCGGGAAGGGTTGTTGCCAATCAATGAAAGGATTCGGTGCAAGAGTAATTGTAAATGAGGTTGATCCCATATGTGCCTTGCAGGCTGTAATGGAAGGTTATGAAGTTAAACCCATTGAAGACTCCTTAGAAGAAGGCAATATATTTGTCACCGCCACAGGAAATAAAGACATCATTACCGCAGAACATATGAAACACATGAAAGACCAGGCAATTGTTTGTAATATAGGTCATTTTGATAACGAAATTCAGGTAAGTAAACTTGAGCAAATAGAAGGTGTAAGGAAATTAAACATCAAACCACAGGTGGATAAATACATCTTCCCGGATGGACACGAGATATTCATGCTTGCCGAAGGGCGTCTTGTGAACCTTGGTTGTGCTACAGGACATCCAAGCTTTGTCATGAGTAGTTCATTCACTAACCAATGTCTTGCTCAAATAGAGCTTTGGAAAAAGGATCATGAAGTCGGAGTGTACATGTTGCCAAAAATACTTGATGAGGAAGTGGCTAGACTGCATCTTGAAAAGCTTGGTGTTAAATTAACAAAGCTTAGACCGGATCAGGCAGAATACATCGGTGTAAAAATAGAAGGACCTTATAAACCTGAACACTACAGATATTAGGAATGAAAACATCATTCCTTTTCATTTCTTTATTTTTGAGGATATAACCCTGTATTTCTTATGTGCATTCTTCATGCGAGAATAGATCAATTTCTTTGAACCTACCTTCAACATCTTTAACAGGTTTTACTGGTAATACGAATCTGAATGTACTCCCTATTCCCACTTTACTCTCAACCCATATCTTGCCACCATGGGCAATAACTATACCTCTTGAAATCGCAAGGCCCATCCCTGCACCGCCAAGTAGTTTACTATCTTTGGCACAATCGACTTGATAAAACGTCTCAAAAATTTTCTCTTTTTTATTCTTAGGTATACCTCGTCCAAAATCCCGAACCTCAAACAGTACATAAGCTCCCTCTTTTCTAGCCTGCATATTAATATCCGACCCACATAAAGAGAACTTTATTGCATTGTTTAAAAGATTAACAATTACCTGTTTTATACGTTCCGAATCAACTGTCAGATCAGGAATACTATTCTCTATATCTACATTGATCTTTATTTCCCTCATGTCTGCAGACGATTGCATAGTCTCAACTATTTCCTCAACCATTTGCCTAATGTCTGTTTTTTCAGGAATGAATTTCATAGTTCCAGATTCCAAACGCGAGATGTCAAGAATATCTTGGACAAGGTTGTTCAGACGGATGGTGTTGCGAAGAACTATGTCAAGCGCTTTTTTCTGTTTCTCGGTAACTTCACCAAGAGACATGTCCGATAACAGTTGAACGTATCCTTTTATTGCAACCATGGGCGTCCGTAGTTCATGAGAAGTTACATTGAGAAAATCTGATTTTATACGGTTAAGTTTCTTCAGCTGGATATTCTGTTTTTTTATTCTCTCCTCATATCGCTTTTGATCTGTAATATCGCGGCCTAGAGCAATGGATCCGATAGGATTATTCATGTTGTCCAAAAGATTATGAGGATTCCAAGAAATTGTTCTGGTATTCCCATCTCTACGCTTGATGACTGTTTCAAAATTCTGTGCAAATACCGCTCCTTCTATGAGTGAGATACCTTTACCCGTAACATCTCCCTGGTATTGACCCTCATCTAGGCTTAACCATTCCCATATCTTATCATGTCCTATTACTTCCTCACGCGAATAACCGGTAATGGCCTCTGCTGCTTTGTTCCATACCAAAACATTAGCACTCACATCCATGACACTAAGCCAAACATTGGCATTATCAATAATGCTTTCCTGGAATTGATTGAGCTTATGGATTTCCTCCTCAGCAATCTTATTCTCAGTGATGTCGGAGATCATCAACATAGTTCCAGTAATTTTCTTGTTTTTATCTCTTATCGGGCTGATGTGAACCATTCCAACTCGTTTTTCTCTGCTTTTTGCAATAAAATTTAGCTCTTGTGGAAAAACTCCATTGCCAATCATTTCATGAGAAAAAAAATTCTTAATTTTGATTTCATTTTCACTGGCCAAGAAGGGTAGTTTGAAAAAATTCTTTCCAACAATCTCTTCTGGTTTATAACCAATCCAATCATACAATCTAGAATTCACATCTAAGACATTACCTTTGCTGTCCACAAGTACAATAATCTCTGGAGAAATCTCAAATAGCATCCTATTGTTTTCAATTATCTCTGTTAACCTACCAGCACCATCAAATGTGCCTGTCATCAACTCCTTAGTAGTTTTATCGTCGAATAACGTTGTTTCATGGACATCATCACCTGCAATGTTTCCAGATCCCTGTATCTCCTGGGATGCATCTTGCAACCATATAGCAAGTTTTCCGAGATTCTCCAGTTTCCTTAACTCTTCCACAATCCCAGGCTCATCCTTCATTGCATTCCCTCAGAAATAATACATCACAAGCCATAAGAAAACTATACCAGTCTAATTCCGCCTTCTGTTATTTCGATATTCTGTGGCTTTAACGTATGTTTCGTGCCGCGCATTTTTCGTATCGTCAATTTCCTACGATCCATAGTTGTATCCAGATCAAGGAGTAGAATTCCATCCGCCAAAAACTCAGTAATCGAATCTCTGGACAAACTACGAGACCCTTCAGGTATCTCGGAAGTAACTAAGGTGGTACAATCAACTTCCTTGAGAATGCCCATAAGACGACGGAGATGAACTCTCGTTGCTTGGACAGATTCTACCGGATAAGAAGTCGTAGTCATGGCATTCGAAGAAGGTATTACTTCATTTCCATTGTTCACCATCCAAATTGGGGTCTCAGATAACGGAGAAATGGAGTCCAATATAACCCTATCATATCCCCCCGTTCTAATCTCTTCCTCCAACTCTTTGTGAACACTGTGCCTCTCAAGATCTAAATATATGAAGTTTAACTGGCCATTATCAATAGCAGATTGAAATTCAAAGCCTAATTTATTTGCATCACAGAGTAAGTTCTTAACTGGTTCGTCGGATGTCAGATACAAACATTTTTCTCCGTTTCTGATCCCTGCTTCAATATATTGGAAACATACAATAGTCTTACCTGTACCCGGAGTTCCTGAGACTAGTGTCACACTGCCCCTTGGAAAGCCACCTCTCAATAAATTATCCAGTCCATCAACACCAGTACCAACTCTACTACTGTTTCCTACGTCTAGTTCCATTCCCATCTCAACTCCATCCATTCTATTCCACATCCTTTAAAAATCCTTTTTTAATACATTCTTGTTAGAGCTTGAAAGCAAATCATGGGATCAATATATAATAATTTCCAAAAGTTCAATGAAAAATGAAATAAAATGCATTATGGTATGACTTTACAGGACTTGGTTGTTTAAATGATTACGTTAATAGGTACGGGGCATGTCTTTGATCTTTCGTCTGCACTTATAGAAAATCTCGATGAAAGACAACCGGATGCCATATGCGTGGAACTAGACGGGCAACGATACAATGCACTCATAATGAAACACACAAGTCCTGAGTCGTATAAAAATGCCAAAAAAAACGTCCCCATCATCTACAAATTACTAGCTAGATTCCAAGATAACATGGCGAAGGAATATGGCGTAAATGCTGGAGATGAAATGCTTGCAGCAATAAAATATGCACAGTCTCACCAAATACCACTGAAACTTATAGACATGAATGCACAAAGTCTATTTACAAAAATGCTACGTTCCATGCCCATATCCGAAAAAATTAGACTCTTGTTGTCAGGATTTGGAGGGATAATTGTAAGCAAGAAAAGGGTAGAGAACGAACTGAAAAAAATTGAGGGGGAATTCGATACATATATCGAACAAATTGGAAGTAGCTTTCCAACAATCAAACGCACATTGATAGATGAACGGAACGCCCATATGGCAAAAAAACTAATTCAATTAATGGAGAATCATGAGAACATCGTAGCATGTATCGGCGATGGACATATACCGGGCATATCCAAATTGTTAAGTTCAGATAATATTGAATATGATACTATCAGATTAAGTAAACTGCGAGAAAGGAAAACAGACGAATTTGGCACTGCATCTGCACATTTCACCACAGAATACAAAGCACCTTAACCAGAATCTCTGCCAAATTTTAAAAACGATACTAATTATGCTGGTCTTTGCTTTATACTTGG
>CAZXHI010000161.1:0-2314 GCA_964640555.1 uncultured Thermoplasmatales archaeon
GTATTGTCCCTAATGCTATTGCTGGTAAAATCAAATGACGGAGTGTACTAATTAAGGCTTCAAGATTACCAGTTATGATACTATCGAATACCATAAAACCTGTGATTCTTTGATATGGGATTAGTAAATCAATACGACCTCCAATAGGTAGCCATCCTAGCCATACCCCAAAAATCATCATTAGCATGATTCCAAGCCAAAAAACAGGCATTGATATACCAAACAAAGCAATCCCCATAAATGTATAATCAGTTATAGAATACTGTTTTGATGCAGATATCACTCCAGCTATTCCACCAATTATAATGGCAAATAGCATAGCTGCTATGCTAAGTTCAACTGTGTTTGGGAGTCTATCAAATATTTCTTTTGATACTTGTTCATGTGTTGTAATTGATCGGCCTAGATCGCCATGTAAAACATCATTTAACCATATCCCATATTGTACATAAAGAGGTTTATCTAATCCATATTTTTCTCTTATTTCATTTAGCTGTTCTTGAGTTGCACGTTCTCCAAGCATTGTCCTTGCTGGATCTCCAGGGGCAAGATGAATTAAAGAAAAGGCGATGATTGAAACTCCTATCAAAACAGGAGCAAGCATCGCGAGTCTTTTTATAATATACCATTTCATCTATTTTTTCTCTCAGCATAAAGTTTTTGCAAGGACTATACTATTTTTCTATTCTATGGTCACAGGATAGAAGAATCTTCGTGATGTTGGATTTAAAACATATCCTTTCACGTTTGATAAGAATACTACATTCTGATTTGAATGAGCTAGGTACACAAATGGTGCATCTTCGTGAATAGTTACTTGTGCTTCTTCATAGTATCCTGCTCTTTCATCTTCATCATAGCTTTCTAAAGCCGCTGATAACAGAGCTTGCACATCTGTATTGTTGTAAAACGCAACATTTCCTGCAGTGCCAATAGAACATGCATTTGATCCATACAATACGTTCATAAAGTTATCAGGATCTCCGTTGTCGCCGGTCCATCCAAGTAGACACATTGGATGTTCCCCTCCTTCAGTTTCTTCAAGATATGTCGACCAATCCACACTGTAAATTTCTACGGTTATATCAACAGCTGCAAGATATGATTGTATGGCTTCTGCGATTTTTGTTGGATCATACATATAAGGTCTGCTAACGGGCATAGCCCATAGTGTTGTTTCAAAACCTTCAGAATATCCTGCTTCTTCTAGAAGTTGTTTTGACATCTCAGGGTCATAATCGTAATCTTCTATATCATCGTTATATCCAAGCATAAATGGTGGCATTCCGTTCTTTGCAACTGATGCTGTTCCTTTGTATAAATTATCAACAATTGATTGTTTATCAATGGCATAATTTATTGCTTGTCTGACCTTTACTTTTGTTAACGGTTCAAAATATCCTGGGGTTTTAACCCAAGTTTCATTTCCGTCAAAAACTCCGTTTTCATTATAATCATAGTATCCGTAACCAGTGTTCATAGCCAAGTATCCAACATTCATACCAGGTTGACTTAGTAGTTGCATATCATCATTAGCTTCTATTACACTGAAACTAGCCGGATCAGGATATTCCATTCCATGGATCTCTTTTGCCTGAAGGGCTAATAATCTAGCTGATGGGTCCTCAATTACTCTGAATATCAATTTGTCAAGTTCTGCTTCTTCCCGCCAATAATTATCGTTTTTTTCTAAAGTAATATGATCATCTTTTACCCATTCAACAAATTTAAATGGCCCTGTTCCAACTGGATGTTTAAAAACATCTTCACCCCATTCCTCCGCATTTGTTGGACTTACAATCGCCACAGTAAACATAGCTAAGCTTGTCATTATAGCTGCGTTTGGTCTCTTTAATACTATTTTCACAGTCATACTGTCAATTTTTTCTACTTTTTCAATATCACTGAACATATATCCCCAATATGCCCATTCGCCATAATCATGATATTCATGATTTGTATCGTACTGTCTTGCAAATGAAAATACTACTGCATCTGCATCAAAATCTGTTCCATCATGGAATTTAACTCCATCTCTTAGATAGAATGTTATTTCCAATCCATCATCTGATGTTTCCCACGATTCTGCTAGGCAGGGTTGAATATCTGTTGTACCAGATTTATATTCAACAAGTCCTTCAAAAATATTATCCATCCTCTGAATTGATTCGCCATCTGTTACATCTGCCGGATCTAATCTATCTGCATCTCCAGAACATCCGAATATCAAAACCATTACTTCTTCTTTTTCTTCTTCAGTTACGCATCCGCTAAAAGATGCGACTACCATCACTAAACATAGGCCTATTGTTAA
>CAZXHI010000162.1:0-3401 GCA_964640555.1 uncultured Thermoplasmatales archaeon
TGCTACTTCGATGTCGTCTCTCCGCATCCTGGCGGTGCAGCAGCTGCCAAGGGTGGGGTTGTTCGCCCATTAAAGCGGATCGTGAGATGGGTTTAGACCGTCGTGAGACAGGTTTGTTGCTATCTTCTAGAAGCGTTGATGCCTGAGGGGAAAGACCCTTTAGTACGAGAGGAACAGGGGTCTGCAGCCACTAGTTTACCAGTTGTCCGACAGGGCAATGCTGGGCAGCCACGCTGTAAGGGATAAATGCTGAAAGCATCTAAGCATGAAGCTCACCCTGAGACGAGGCATCATAGAACTCGAATAAAAGATTCGTTTGATAGGGCTAGGGTGTAAGCATGAAGCTTCGGCGACATGTTCAGCCCGTAGCTACTAATCGTTCATTTACTGGCTCAATCGTTAAACAGGTTGTGTATTGTCATAAATTCAGGGTAATGGTGGTTTGACGGTCAAAGCGGCGGGGAAACACCCGGTCTCATCTCGAACCCGGCAGTTAAGCCCACCTGCGTAATTCTCTGTACTATGGTGCGAGAGCCCATGGGACGACTACCCTCTCTGAGGGCTTGAACCCTTGACCTAGGTGGAGAGCCTCGGTTGACTTCTTCGGAAGTCTTCTGCGGTAAACTTCACTGCTTGAAAGTCATTGGTTCCCGGTACGCTGTCAAACCACCTTACAACTTTATCCACTTGATTATTGCAAGATAAATCTAGATTTTCTTTTTATGGCGCTTTTAATGTTATTATCAAATCTCTTTTTTGTTGAAAATATTTTCAAGACCACGTTTACTATGAATATTGTGCATAATACCTTGTATATCAACTTTTCTTCTTACTTTGCACAACTTTTTGATGCAACATATTATATTTACCTTTAAAATTATATAATTAGAAGACGTAAGATGAATGTTTTCCCAGGTATGGGAAAATGTTTGAGGTGTAAGTCCTGGATCAAGATACCAAAAATGATTTATACCTTAAGCAACAGAAATATAGTAATGGAGAAGAGGTGAATACCATATGAAAAAAGGAGTAGGGGCAATTTTAATAGTTTGTATGCTATGCATTAGCATGTCCGGAGCCGTTGGTTCTGTATTTTCAAAACCAAATTTTGAAGGTGCTGACATTATTTCTAGTGTCTATACTGCCAATATGAAATCAAGTGTAGATGCGTTAGAAACAACTGTTAATAAATATTTGAACATGGATGCGAACAATTATAAGCCATGTGGGCAAACTCAGAAGACTATTGATCTTCCTTGGATGAACCTTAATGGCGATAGTTTAATTGAGTGGTGGGTTCGCTTAGAATATAATGGTCAGACTTTTGATAAACAAGTCGACATTTCCATAGGTGACTTTTCAGAAAAATTCCTTAAACATCCAGAATATGGGGAGATACTCTATTTTGATATAGACAGTGACTCAGCGGATGATGTAGAAGTAATAGTTGGTTTCTATTGGTCAGTTATTAGATATCCAGATGGCACTGATGCTAGATCTCTCGAGTCTCGTTTCAGAGTACGTCAGATGCCAGATGGTGGAATTCAGGATGAGGATGGGGAGTTAGAAGTTTGGTCCGATTTACGAGTTAACTATGGACTTATAAATACGCCGGGTAAATCCAAATCATTGTCACATAGTTTATCTGATTTTAGAGAAGTGGCAAATGGAAATTATCAACCTGGATTTTTCCTGATACAACTTATTGAAAAATTAGATAATCAAAACGAAAATGGGCATTTTACTGCACTAGGGAATATCTTTAGGAAGATACTGAGTAATTTCTTGGAAAGTGTTGAAAGCGGGGCTCCAGGTAATGGAGATATTGCTCCATTGACATCTGATGGTGATGACGATTACATTTCGATAGGTTCAGGATATCGCTCTCCAGAGGGCCAGAAAATACCGTTGCTTGTTGAAAAACGTTTTTCCTTTGCTAAAAGTCTTAGTTGGAGTTGGAAAAGTGGCAGTATTTTTAATCCTACTGTTTTCCAGCATAAAATGGATCCTGGTGGAACAGATCCTATTGAGCTATTATATGGTTTCCAGGCATGTGATGGAGCTTCCGATACAGTTCAATATGATATAGCGTTCTCGGTTGAGTTTGATCCTGCAGTTTATTTAATTACAAAATTCGTTCCGACAGATGGATGTGTGTACTATTACTTTGATCAAAAGAGTTATAGTGGAGAAACAAAAGTTACGTTTTCAGCGGATATACTTGAAGGAAGTGGAGAGAATGTTCCTTCACTTTCGTTAACCTTTGATAGGATCGATAGCAATCTGGCAAGATCTGGACGATGGTTAATGTTTGATCTTGATATAATAAATGGCGATCTGTTGGGCGGAGGTTTTCATTACAGAGCAAGCCATAAACATAGTATAGGTATAGAAGTAAATGCTTTAGGTTTTGAAGAGAAGGTGAAAATGGATGGTATACCTACTAGCATAGATTTTGGCTGGGATGTTGATCTTAATTTTGCTGTAGCAGGTCCTAATATGGTGGATGTTGTTTTTGGCGGCGGTGTTGAGCTTAATATGAACAGCAACATTGATGGGTTAACCATTTACTATCCTAAATCTAATCCTGCGGATGCTGATGTTACATTTATTGAGGTTAGTGATATCCCAAGTATTGATTTGGATGCTAGGGCATCATTGTATTTGCATAATGGGTCTATGTTAACGGTAAGACCTTCGGGTTCTATAAATCTTGATATGAGCAGTAGCATTGGTGAGATAAATGTTTACTACCCTAAGGCAGATCCTAACAGTGATCCTGATAGTGTTTTTATTAATGTTCCTGATGGGAGCATTCCAAAAAGCGTTGAGTTAGGTGCTGTGTTAGATGTGCATGTTGATCTTGATAATCTTTTGAATCCTAGTAATTATATTTATGGTAGAGTATATCATGATTGTAATATTAATATGCAGGAAATAGGAGCATATATACCAGGTGAGGAAACTCCTATTGTTAAAATTACGGACATACCTGCTGATGCATCAGTTGAAGGAAAACTTTACTGGGGTCAACTGTCAGGATATGCATATGCTACTCGAGGGTACATTGGTGGTTTTGACCCTATCGAAGTCAATCTTGAATATGGTGGTTTTGAAATCTACAATAAATTAGAAATCCGTGAGGGTTACATTACAACCAGTTTTAAGATTGCTGAAGATGGATATTTCAACTTTGACACATCTAACAAAATGCTTGGAAACACTCTTCGTGTTAGTAATAGTGGAGAAGATATCAGTTTAAAAAGATTAGAACTCCTGGTTGATGAAGTCTCAGCAGATAACCTCCAGGCCGATTGGGATATTGATATTTCTGGAGAACAACCCAAAATCAATAATTTGGATTTTAATGGTTTTATTGATACGATTAAAGGACTTCACTT
>CAZXHI010000163.1:0-8131 GCA_964640555.1 uncultured Thermoplasmatales archaeon
ATTAGTTCTTTCCCGTAATCTGGTATCTCATTAGAAAAAAATGGTTCATCAATGCTAATCATATCAACGTGTTTTTGCAATACCTTTGCCTCTTGTTTAAGGGCATGGGCAAAATCAAAGGCAAGATCTTTTTCATCGTTATAATACAAATCGATACAAGATTTACTTAGAGTATATGGCCCAGTAAGAACGCCTGTTAATTCTTTATCATCTGGAATCAAGCTTCTGGCGTATTTCTGGTCTTTAATTGTTATAGGGGCATTGTATTCTACTTTACCTATGATTTCTGTTCTGGCTCTGATTCTACATCCTTTTAGTTTTCTTGTAAAAATCTGAATGAATGGATCTCTTGTTTGTCCGTCTGAAACAATGTCAAGTCCAGCGTTGACCATGTCACTAACTGCGTATTGAATATATTTGTCCCAGGGGATTTCTTTTCCATTAAAATATCCATTCATAAGTTCCATAGCATCAGTAAGCACGGGGTATGATCCAATTACGCATGTTTTGATCTTATTATTCATTAGAAGAGTTTCCTCCGAGGATGATGTTCATCTGGAGATATTCCAAAGTAATTTTCAGTGTATTCAGAGATGAGAATATCTTGCCATGCAACTGTTGGGAAGACAATATCTGCATTTCCTATGGGGCCAAATATTGCAAAATCCCCTCCAAATAGAGAAATGTTGACATTTGAGGAAGCATCAACTGTTTTTCTTGCAGATTCAAAATCATTTAGCCATTTTGATTTCTCTACCACATTGTGAATGGCACAACCTGTGGGTAGGCCATATTCTTCTTTTATAACTGGGATGGCTGCAATTGCTGCACCAGTGTTATCTCCCGGTGCAAGTGCAGCAGTATCAATAAGTATTTTTTTAATTCCTAAATTTTTTGAAATGTCAAGCAGTCCAATGTCTGTAAGATGAGCGCCGTTTTCAAGAACCTCAATTTTACCATCAGGTGATTTATCCTTTGGGTTAAACGCTACAATAATGGCCATTTCAGGAGTATATTTGGTTAAAGCCTCACGTTCTTCATCTGTTATGCCAACATGAATGGAATTATAGATAGTTCGCGAAAGAAAATTTTTTTCATGAAGACATTCTAGGATTCTTACCTTTACTTGCGGGTCGGTAACATCTATTGAAAATGGTTGGTTTTCTGGAAGGACCCTTTCAATGAAGTTAGTGATTTCTTCAATATATTCTTCCTTTCTGATAAAGAAGTCAGGAATTGCAGGATTGCCTGTTCTTTTGCTGAGATCAAGCATATTGTTAAGATATTTTTCTGCTGTTTCACAGTCAGGTTCGCCTTTAAAAAACATACCGCCAAATAGAACTGTGGGGTACACACCTGGTTGCCCACCAATTTTCGTGCCTGAAATTTCTAAGATTTCCTGTTCTTTGGTAAAAGAAAACAACTATTCACCTCTTTTTTCAACCTTTCCCATGTAGTTCATTACAATTTTTGAATGTAACGCTCTTTTATCGTCTAAGTTAACCGTTGTTTTGGGTTTAATACGTATGGCAATATATGGTTCATCATATGGCGGAACTGATTTTGCAGTATTGTCATGTACCGCTTTGTCGATGCTTTCCTTGTCTTTAATGCCCAGTAAATCGACGATTTCAATTTGATTGCGAAATCTGTCTATTGCTTCCATAGTTAAATTTTCAATATATGGTATTGCTCCAGGTGCATCGATAATTTTGTTTTGTTCATCGATTCCATTTTTCTGCAGGGCAACAAGAGAGGATCCTGAACGGTGTCCTCTGATATCATCTCCACAAACAATGAGGTATCTTATGTAGGGATTTGATATTACATTAGCAACGATTTTTTCTATGCCGATATTTTCGGTCTTAAGTGGCCCATATATGGCTACAGTATTGGGGGGAGTGTATTCTATATTAAGAAGTACGACTGCAACACGTCCATCAGGCGAACATGCAGTGAATTCACCACCCCACGGATAATAGTCTTCTTTCATATTTTATGTTCCGTATATTGTCTTAGATTTAATAGTTTAAGTACACCCTACCACACTTTTATAAATGCTTATTAATTACTGTGTCTCAAGGGATTTTTCATGGGTAAAGATAAGAACGATATGATTGATAACTTGCCCGGTGTAGGTCCTGCAACTGCAGAAAAGCTCAGAGAGGCAGGATACACCGATATCATGAGCATAGCTGTAGCATCCCCCAAAGAACTCTCGGATGCAGCTGAGATTGGTGATGCGACAGCAGCAAAGATAATTCAGAAAGCAAGAAAGGAAGCAGATGTTGGCAAATTTGAAACTGGAAGTGCTCTACTAGAGAAAAGAGCAAAGGTTGGTCACTTAACTTCTGGTTCTAAAACCTTTGATGAACTTCTTGGAGGTGGTTTTGAAACACAGTCAATAACAGAACTTTATGGTGAATATGGGTCATCCAAAACACAAATTGCCCATCAGTTGTGTGTCTCGGTGCAGCTACCGTTAGAGCAAGGTGGTTTGAACAGTCATGCATTTTTTATAGATACTGAGAACACATTTAGACCGGAGCGCATAATACAGATGGCAAATGCTTTTGAACTAGATCCAGATGAAGTTCTTGAGAAGATTCATGTTGCACGTGCATATAACTCAAGTCATCAAATGCTACTTGTAGATAAGGTCAAAGAGCTTTCTAAGGAGACGACTGCTAGTCTACTTATAGTTGATTCACTGACAGCGCATTTCCGTGCCGAATATGTTGGTAGGGGGGCACTTGCTGATAGGCAACAGAAACTAAACAAACATATGCACGATCTTTTAAGGTGGAGTGACCTCAATAATGGTATTGTCTGTGTTACAAATCAGGTTTCATCTAAGCCAGATGCATTCTTTGGAGATCCCACCAGACCTATAGGGGGTCACATTGTTGGACATACTGCTACTTTCAGGATATACTTGCGTAAAAGTAAAGGTCCAAAAAGAATTGCAAGACTGATCGATTCACCGCATCTTCCTGAGGGTGAGGCTGTTTTTACCATCGGTGAGGATGGAATCAGGGACTAAAAGATAGAAAATAAGGAAAAACTTAAATGCGAGAATGGATATCTCTTCCTATAGAGGTGAAGGTAATATGGCATATGTACATGAAGGATGGACTTTATATACAAGGGAAGTAGAACTTAAAGGTGGAAGAATGCAGACAATCTACTTCTTCAGTAAGAGGACACCTAAGAGCGGCAAGCCTTGTGACAAACCGAATAACATGGTAGTTGGTGTTAACAAGAGAACAGGTTTACCATATCTGAAGAAAAAATAAAAAATCAACTTTTAAATGCTGGCATTTTTATGCCAGCTAAATTCTTCTTTTAACTATGTTGATTTGCAATAGCTTGATGCATGTAGTTTAAATATTGGGGTTTTATTTTGGGTCCCAGAAAGGCTATGGATTCAAAAATTGGTTTTTTGGTTAACCCTATATCTGGCATGGGTGGTAGAGTAGGACTTAAGGGAACGGATGGTGTTTTAGAAGAAGCAGTTAAACTTGGGGCAAAACCTATAGCATCCAAAAAAGCAGAAGAAACACTACGGGAGTATTTGAACGAATATTCTAAGAATGATAACGTACAATGGTTCACATGTTCTGGAGAAATGGGTGGTGAAGAATTAAAAAAGGCAGGAGTAACAAAGGTTGAAGTTGTCTACAGTTCTCTTGGTACGGATACATCATCTGAAGATACTAAAAAGGCATGTAAAACATTTTTAGAAAAAAATGTCGATTTAATTATTTTTTGTGGTGGGGATGGTACTGCTAGGGACGTTTTTGAAATAGTTGATAAAAAAACTCCCATTCTTGGCATACCTTCAGGTGTCAAGATGCATTCCGGCGTATTTGGCATAAATATACGTGCTGTAGCAAAAATGCTTCACGAGTTTGTAAATAGACGTCTTAATATTGGTGATGCTGAGATTATGGACCTTGATGAGGACCGCTATCGAAAAGGAGAATGGAATATACAGTTGTTTGGCATTGCGAAGGGTATTGTTGAGCCAACGTATGTTCAGGTTGGAAAAACCTGTTATGAATCGGTTTCTGATGATGAAATAAAGGATGAGCTTACTGAGCACATCGTTGATGAGATTGAAAGATACAGTGATTTTCTTTTTTTGTTTGGATCTGGTGGTACCATTGATTATATTGCCCATAAGATGAATCTGGAAAATACTCTCCTTGGTATCGATGCAGTATACAACAAGAAACTTATAGGTAAAGATCTTAATGAGGAAGGAATCCTGCGGCTTTTAGACAAATATTCCAAGGCTAAAGTCATACTCAGCCCTATAGGAGCTCAAGGTTTTATTTTGGGTAGAGGAAACCTTCAACTAAGTCCCCGCGTAATCAGAAAGATAGGGTTCGATAACATTATTGTTATTTCAACACCGTCAAAGCTTGTTTCTACTCCAATCATACGCGTGGATACTGGCGATAAAGAATTGGACCATCTTTTTGTTGAAAAAGAGTTCATGATGGTTGTTATTGGCTATCGTATGAGCAGGGTTGTAAAAATCCAAACCAACAACTTTTAATATTCCCTTATGTTTCACTGGAATCCACTAAGACTCACTTATAAAGTCAATGGGAGGTATATGATTTATGAAACGAAATCCGGCAGCATTTTTGAAGAAGGAATATGATGAACTTGTTAAGAACAGCTTCGACTGGAAACTACGTATTTTAAAAACTGGCTCTACGCCCCATTCTGTAGTTGACGGTAAAGAAGTAATAATGCTTTGCTCTAATAATTACTTGAATCTGAGTAATCATCCACGGCTCATAAAAGGAGCAGTTGATGCTGCTAAGAAATTCGGTGCAGGTTCTGGTTCAGTACGTGCGATTGCTGGGACAATGGAACTTCATATGGAAGTTGAGAGGAAACTTGCAAAATTCAAAAGGACGGAATCGTCTCTTATATACCAGACTGGTTTTGCGGCTAATGCTGGTCTAATACCTCAGCTAGTTGGTAAAGGGGACATAATCATAAGTGATGAGCTTAATCACGGCAGTATTATTGATGGTGTGAGACTAACTAAGGCAGACCGAGCGGTCTACAAACATCGTGATATGGGTGAACTAGAAAAGGTGCTGAAAGATGCCGATAAAAAATACAACAGAATTCTCACAATAACTGATGGTGTTTTCAGTATGGATGGTGACATAGCACCTGCAGATCAAATCGTGAAACTTGCAAATGAATATGGTGCAATGACCTATGCCGATGATGCGCATGGGGAAGGGGTAATTGGACCTGATGGAAGGGGAATAGGAGCACACTTTGGGATAGAAGGAAAAATCGATGTTGAAATGGGTACATTTAGTAAAGCATTTGGAGTGGTAGGCGGCCTAATTGCAGGAAGCCAAGATCTCGTGAACTTTGCATACAACAAATCAAGAACATGGCTACTTAGCGGTTCTCATCCACCGGCTGTAGCAGGAGCCCAGCTTGCGGCAATTGATGTTCTTGAAACAGAACCGCAGCATGTAAAGAATTTGTGGGATAATACCAAATATTTCAAAAAGGAGTTGAATTCAATGGGATTTGATACGGGTCATAGTGAGACACCTATTACACCGGTTATTGTTGGAGAATCAAGCAAAGCCAAAGAACTCAGTAATCGACTGTATGATGAAGGTGTGTTTGCGTTACCAATAGTATTTCCAATGGTAGCACGGGATAAGGCACGGATTAGAACAATGATGAATGCAGGACTTACAAGAAAAGATCTTGACTTTGCATTGGAAAAATTCGAGAAACTTGGGAAGAAACTGGAGATAATCTAGAAAAATCTCCTTTTTAATTTTAAACAAACCAATATCATTCAAAATACTGTTTAGAGGTAGTGAATTATGGCTGAGGGAATATTGCTTAATCATGTTGCATTACAATGTAATGATAATGAAAAGGTAGAGACATTTTTCACAGGGGTACTGGGACTTCCCATAAAGAAAAAGTTTACTGTATCTAGGGAGTTGTCGGAGGCTATATTTGGCTTAGATGAAAGTGTGGATGTCGAAGTATATGATAATAATGAGACAAGATTTGAGATTTTTATTACTCAAACAGAGGAAAAATGCGGTTATGAGCATGTTTGCATAGAAATCGATAACAAAACAGAATTCATAGATCGCTGTAAACAATATGGCATAAAACCAATGGTTATAACCAATGGTGGGAGAAATTTGTTGTTTGTAAGAGATTTTTCAGGCAACCTATTTGAAATCAAAGAAAAATAAAGGCACCAATAAATCACTCTTTGTGTGACCTAATATCCTTGACCTTGGATGTTTTGTTTTTTCTGTTTCAGTATTCTCTCAATAATCTTTTGCTCATCCGATTCGGATAAAAAATTGTTATTCTCTCGATGTTTTTCCAATGCTGCTTCAATTGCTTGTCTATCAGATTCAGAAACAGATATTTTGTTTTCATCTTGTCTTATCTCATTATTTGAGTAGTTATTTTCGTATCCGTTTTTTGTTTCTTCACGGTATGTTGTCTTTTCTGGCGTTTCCAGTGGCGGCGTATCAAATGTATTTTGCTCTTCACGATTAACTGGTGGTTCGGGTGACGTGTTATTCATTGGAGGTGTATAATTAGTTTTTTCATAAGGTCTTTCAATCTTATTGGTTGCTATAAGGTCAGATGCCTCATTCATAATATTCATCTCTTCTGTTGTCGGCATCCAAGAATAATTCTCGCCATTTCTAAAAAGGTTAGGTGCATTTTGGTCAAAATGTATCCTTATTGCAAATTCATCAGAGTTTTTAGATTTGCACAGTTCAATCTTTATATATATTCCATTCCCTTCACCCATGATTTTTCCACTCCAATTTAGAAAATGAATAGATTAATGTGACTTATAACTTTTGTTTTATGTGTGCTAAAACATCCTTGAACGTTTCTCCCTATCCATCTTTTTATTTAAATTTCGCTAATAGACGTAAAGGTTACCTAAATGTTAAAATAGTAGTAATCATTTTGCGATATAGGTGAAGAGCATGTTGAAGAGAAAACTAATGTCAGTTGTTGGTTGTTCTTGTTCGATATTGGGGATTCTTGGAGTTATACTGTCAAATGCCGTAGCTGAGGTTCTTTTGTTTGTCATAGCTGCGATGTCTGGCTTGTTTACATTGGGCGTACTGGGACAACGGAAGGGAAATTAAAGAAACTTCTCCAATTCCATTTGAATTTTTGATTTACATTCTTCTTTAGTATAGGATATGTTCCTTATTTTCAAAATTTTGTTAGAATCTGCATTAAATTTAATATGATGTCAAAAAAATTCCTAATGCCGCTTTTTTTAGAGATTTCTTTGTCAGGTTCATAGTATTTTTGGATAATTTCTGCTAATATTCTACTTGTTTTACTGCTGTTTAGATCTGAGTTAACACTTGTTTTTATTTCGTTATTGTGTGAATACTCATTCATTATTATGTTTCCGTCATTGTTTTTCAATATTGAACAATCAAGTATTTTGTTGTCAGATGATGCTGAGAGGTATATCCCATGGACCTCGTTATTATATATCTTACAGTTAGATATTGTGTTATTGTTGTTTGATGATGCTATGGCATCTATTCCTGTGTGTGTGTTTTCGTAGAACTCACAATCGCTGATGGTGTTATTTGATGAATGTTGTAGTTCTATTCCATCGCAATTTTCATAAAATATGCAGTTTGTGATTTTATTTCTGTTGCAGCTAGAAAGACTATTTCCTATAAGTGCTATTCCTTCATCCTCACAACCCCAGAATTTACAATTGTCTATGATTCCATCTGATCTCCATGAGGCAATGCCCACAGGAGTATCATATATGTTACAGTTATGTATTTCTGTTTTTGATGCCGATATGCGGATACCTGTCGTGTAGAGGCCAGGGGCTCCATTCGTAATGCTAAAATTTTTAATTATACTTCCTGGAGCCCCAAGACGGATTGCATATTTGTTTTTTTCTGAGATGGGATTTATTACGGTGTTAGCTCTATCCTCTCCTATTAGGCTGAGTTCTTTTTTTATGTTGATTATTTCACTATAGGATCCTTTTTTAACGTATACTATTGATCCTTCTGGTGCATTGTCAACTGCTTCTTGAATGGTT
>CAZXHI010000164.1:0-5917 GCA_964640555.1 uncultured Thermoplasmatales archaeon
TGTTGTAATAAATAAGGACTTTTTTCAGATATGAGGTGATTAGTATGTTTGAATTTTTTCAAAATTTACTCCTCTTTATTTAAGTAACCAACCACACTCATGTAAACGGTGCTTTCTTTAATTCCATCAACATTAATGATCTCATTTATCTCATCATCGAATAATGCGGCAATTTGACAGCTCTCTAAACCAAGACCTGTAGATGTAAGAGCAAGGTTTTGCGCAATGTGTCCTGCATCAAGATAGATATAACGATACGCACGCTGGTCATATTTCCATTTAGACCTGTTAAAAATTGCAGTCCAAATAAAAACTACCGCAGCATCTGCACACATACTTTGACCTAATGCTGCCTGTGCGATTTCATTTCTGAAGTCCCCTGATTTTAACTTCTCAAGGTAATGTTCCTTTATAAAATAATGATAAACTCCCCTATCCACATTTTCTACATTGTTAACTACAAGATATGTTTCTATTGGATACAAGGCTCCAGCAGATGGTGCAGTACGGAATTCATATCCGTTTTCTTTTCTTTGAATACCTGTTGATGCCCACAGTAAATAGGACAGATTTTCCTTACTTATGGGTTCATTTGAGAATATGCGGATACTTCGCCGTTTCTGTAAAATTGTATCTAATGCTTTGCTTACCTTTACAGCCGGATGACCAAGATTTATCCTTTTACTATGGGGATATTCTTTATACACTTCAGGCCTGTTATCCCAATCTAATCCATTTCCAATCAGTTGATTGCGGTGGTATTTTGTCGATTGATGAAATCGATCGCCACTATTCTTATCCATTCTAATCATCTCATTTTTTAGAGGAAACTACCCCTCTCTGCTATTAATACAGTACCAATAACGTAGTGGGTAATACATATTACGTTTTTGGAGCGATGTGTATAGCAAATTCACCTCATCTAACTCCTTTGAATTTCAATGAAATATCATAGTTGTAATGGGTAAAACTGTTAAATATGGGTTCTTTACATATTCTTATTTTTAATTCAAGTTTTTTAATCTTGAATATTTATAACTTAAGATTTCCACAAACCATGAACATTACAATATTCCCTAGCCTCAATTTTATCTGCTTTTATCTCAAACTCTGCTTGTGGTTTGTCACCTGCTTTCAAAAACTTTCTATAACTAACTCCATCAGCAATGATTTCAATCCATTCGATGAAATGTTCATCTATCATTGGATGATCCTGATTTTGTCCCACTTTAACAAGAATTCCATTGCTTGTTTTTTCAATATATGGAACATGTTTTTCAGTAGACGCATCCTCTGTTTTTTCTTTCAAATGTTTCATTTCTTCTCCACAACAAACAAGGGCGCCGGAACCCTCGTGAATTACTTCAACTATATTTCCACATATTTCACATTTATATATTCCTATTATTTTTGCCATATTTTTCTACCTCCAAATTTTATTTTTTCTTCTTCTTTTTATAATCTTCAATAGCTGCATGAAGAGCATCAGCTGCAAGATTGCTACAATGCATTTTTTGAGGTGGAAGACCATCTAGTTCATTTGCAACATCATTACGTGATATTGCGAGTGCTTCATCAATGGTTTTTCCAATTGCTATTTCTGTTACCATAGAACTTGTTGCAATTGCTGAGCCACATCCAAAAGTTTTGAACTTGATATCGGTTAAAACGTTGTTTTCTACCTTGATGTACATCTCCATTAGATCCCCACACACCGGGTTTCCAACTTTTCCATAACCATCTGGGTTTTCAATTGCTCCTACATTTCTTGGATTTGTAAAATGATCCATTACTTTTTTACTATATACTGGCATATTTTTTTTCACCTCTATTTTGATAATGGCGAAAGCTGTCTTAGACGTTTGACAGTTTCTTCCACTGATTTAACAATTTTTTGCACATGCTCAATATTATTTGAGCGACCAAGTGTTATAACCATTGAACCATGTGCTTCTTCATGTTTCAGTCCAATTGCAAGGAGAACATGAGATGCTTCAAGGGTTTTTGATGAACATGCAGAACCAGTTGCTATCTGGATTCCATACATATCCATATTTAATAGGATGCTTTCCCCCTCAATAAAACTAAATCTAAAACTAGCATGATGCGGTAACCTTTGAGTAGGATGCCCTGTTAAATAAGCTTCGTCTATTTTAGTAATCTTGGAGATAAGACTATCTCTTATTTTTTTCAATCTTTCGCTTTCATTTTTCATCTCTTGTTTTGCAATTCTTGCCGCTTCACCCATTCCCGCTATTGCAAAAATATTTTCAGTTCCAGATCTAAGACCTCGCTCCTGACCACCACCCGGCATCACAGACTGGATTTTCACACCTGGTTTAATGTATAGGGCACCAGCTCCATAGGGGCCATACATATCATTAGATGAAAGTGTTAAAAGATCAACACCATCATTTTGAACATCTATAGGGATACGTCCTGCAGCTGCGGTTGCATCAACATGAAGGTATTTTCCATTTTTGTGAACAATTTCACTTATTTCTTTTATGGGTTCCACTGTTCCAATTTCATTATTTGCGTACATAACAGATGTAACAACAGTTTTTTCTGTAATCATTTTTTTAAGACTATTAAGATCAACAACTCCATATCTGTCAACAGGTATCTGACTAAAATTCCAGCCGTTTTTAACTAAGTCTTTCATCGGATTAATAACAGATATATGTTCGATAGCGCTAGCAAGGACTTCTTTTCCATCGTTAATATTTCTAAAGGCTGTTCCACGAATTCCTAGGTTGTTAGATTCAGTTGCGCCCCCTGTAAAAATAATTGTTTTTTCCGTTTCAGCATTTATTAAATCAGCTATTTTTTTACGAGCTTCTTCAACTGCTTGTTTAGCTTTTTGACCAAATTCGTACAAAGATGACGGGTTTCCCACTTCTGATAAAAAAGGTTTAGCAAATTCTATAACTCGTGGATCAACAGGCATTGAAGACGCATGATCAAGATATATTACTTCCATTATTTTTCTCCCTTAAAACCACATAGTAGCCCCTGCATCAAGTGCTAGATCATTTAGTGTTCCTGCTCCAACAATTTTCACACCGGGAATCAGATCTACTTTTTCCAAGCCAAGCATTCGTTTACTTGCTTCACAAACATAGATTGTTATCCCCATCTTTATTGTTTTTTGAAGCATTTCAGCAACACTTGGAAAACTACCAAGTTTTATTTTTTCCGCCTCTCCGGGTTTTAAAATCTTTAAAGATGTACCAAGATAATATATTACAGGTTTAAGCTCCATCATCTCAGCTGTTTGAGCAAGAACTAATGGTGAGTATTGTTTTGTTGCTTCATCTGTTGTCAACACATACAATATCATTTTTTCATCTTTCATTTTTTAACATCTCTATTTTATTTTCTTTTTTTAATATAGAAGGTAAGTATTGTTCCTTCTTTTTCAAATTTTAACATCTCATGACCTGTTCTTTTGACCCACCGTTTAATATCTTCCTCAGCAGCAGGATCATCTGCTTCCACTTTGAGGATTTGACCAACCTGAATTCCATCTATACCCTCTTTAGTCATAGCAATGGGCATTGGACAGAAAAATCCCACGCAGTCTAATTCTGAGCTAGCTTTTATATCATTCAGATTTCACACCTCAAATTATCTTTTTAGTTACCAAGATAGTCAAGATCGAACCAATAACCAGTACTATTGATATGATGAAATTCTCCTTCAAGTACATTATAATGACTTTGCTCTTGTTTAATTATCTCATCTATTATTTCTTTTATTGCATCATCTGTTATGCTTTGTTTTATCTTTGTATAAAAATCAATAGCTCCTTTTTCACTATCCATAGCTATTCTAATTGCATCAATTTCATTTGTATCTGGATTTGCTCCTTCTATTTTTTTTAGATCTTTTGGAAATACTTCAATAGCAGCATATTTTAAACCTGAATTCACAAGTCTATTCCATTCATCTTGTCCTACTTTTTCTTCAAATAATTTTTTAAAAACTTCAAGATGAAGTATTTCATCAGCTGCTAGACTGCTAAACACGGTTCGACCCATTTCACTTGATGTCTGAGCAGCTGCTTTTTGATAAAAAGAATATCCTTCTTGCTCCATTTGTATAGCAGTTTTTATCGCATCTTTTATTTTTTCAAATTCTGCCAAATTTTTTTCACCTTTTTTTAATTAATAATTTTCTACCCATAATTCATAGTAACTTTTTGGATGTTGACAGGCGGGGCATACATCTGGTGCTTCTGTTCCTTTATGGACATATCCACAGTTTCGACATTTCCATTTAACAACCTTATCTTTTTTTAAAACCTGTTTTTTCTTGACATTCTCTAAAAGCATTCTGTATCTTTTCTCATGGTACGCTTCCACTCCTCCAATTTCCCTAAAGCTATGAGCAACCATTGGGAATCCTTCTTCAATTGCTGTTTTTGCAAAATCAGGATACAGCGTCCCCCATTCCATTTTTTCTCCTTCTGCAGCTGCTAAAAGATTTTCTTCAGTTGTTCCAATTACACCTGCAGGATAACCAGCTATTATCTCTACCTCCCCACCTTGAAGATGCTTAAAAAATATTTCAGCATGTTCTTTTTCATTATCAGCTGATTCTTTAAAAAAAGCTGAAATCTGTTCATATCCCTCTTTTTTTGCCTTACTCGCAAAAAAAGTGTATCTATTTCTTGCTTGTGACTCTCCTGCAAATGCAGCAAGAAGATTTTTTTCTGTCTGTGTTCCTTTTAAACTTTTCATAATTTTTTCCTCCAATAAGTATAACAACTTTTTTTATGGGCCTACATGAACCATAGGCCAATAAACATCAGCTTCCTCGAATCGTTCCATACTTTCTTTTTCCATTTCAAGTATTTTATAATGTCCTTTCTCCATGTCCGAAAAATATAATAAAGTATTATGTATTTTAGATCCTTCTTCAAATCGTCCTGCGAGAGATTTATAGAAATCACTAGCTTTTTCTTCTGCTTTCATAGCCATAATAAGCAGTTTACTTACGGGCATTTCTTCATCAAGATTAATTTTTGGCATTGGTACTGGGGTTTCTTTTGGTAGTCTTATTTTTTCATCAGGGTAATGATTTTTATATATATCTTCAATAAATTCCTGGTGTTTTTCCTCTTCTTTTGCTAAGAACTCTAGCTTATCCTGTAGTAAACCATTTTTTGTTTTTTTTGCAATTTTCCTATATAATTTATAACTCTCGATTTCACTTTTTATTGCAGTGAACAATAACTCATCGAGTTTGAAACTATCTAAATTCATTTTTTTTAATTCCCCCTATTTTTTAATCAAGTAATCTTTTTTCTCCTTTTATCTCCTGGATTGGTGTAATATTTTGTGATGCTTCTAAGCATCCAAGATACTCACCATTTTTGTCTCTAAGTGCAAGGTATCGAATTAATACTTTGTTTTTTTCTCCGATTTTTCCAATTGGCAGATCAATCCAGAATGATGCTTCATCTCTTTTTCCAGCTTTCATTTCTTCAATGATTTTTTCAACTTTATCTAGGCTTTTTGGCGGATGGCATTTTCTTACATTTCTACCAATTGCTCCTTCTGGTCTTTTAAATATTCTGGTTTCATGTTTATTCCATGCAAGGACTTTATCGTCTTTGTCTAAAACTGAAAACTCAATTGGTAATGTTTCAAGTATTGCTTCTAATTCTTTTTCAGATGGTTTTCCAATCATTTTTACGCCTCTCTTTGTATTTTTTTATATTTTTTCAGCATGTAAATTGAGATGATCAGTTTCAATTTCAACTAATACACTAAAAAACTCTTTTAGTCTTGGTTCAACTGCTTCATCTCTAAACCTAGCATAGGCTTTTATTGCACGATCTTCCCGTTCATATCCCTCTTTGCTATTAGCTTTTGAGTCTGCATTACATACTTGTTTCTCCAACTCAGGT
>CAZXHI010000165.1:0-5524 GCA_964640555.1 uncultured Thermoplasmatales archaeon
CGTAGGTATTTAACAATATTTTTTTAAAAAAATCACAAACTATATATCCAAGTATGCGCTTACATATTAAGCGCATATGAAATCTACGAAACGTGTTAAGAAAATTAATGGTAAGGAATATTGGTATGAGGATATTCCATATTATGATAAGGAGAAAAAGCAGATCCGTCATCATTCTAAGTATCTTGGTAAGAATGTTGATGGTGAACCTGTTCGTATGCGTGATGTTATGAATTCATCAGGTGTTATTCTTCCATCTAAATCTTTTTCTTCGTTTAATTATGGTGAGTTACTTCCAGTGTTAAGTATTATTGAGAAGTTGCATATTGATCGTTTTCTTGGTGATGTTTTTAATGAGAATCAGAGAGATATGATTTTATCTTTGTGTGTTAATCGTGTGGTTCGTCCGATGGCTTTGCATCTTGTAAGGACCTGGTATGATACGAGTTTTCTATCTGTTTTGTTTCCAGGTTTGTCATTATCAGGTCAGAATGTGAGTAATTTGTTATCTGATATTGGTTCTTCAGATATTCCTTCTGTTTTTATGGGTAGGTTATTGAAGAGTTTTGGAACGAAACGTACGTTATTGTATGATATTACGAGTCTTTCGAGTTATTCTGGTTTGATGAATCTTCTTGAGTATGGTTATAGTCGTGATAATCCTGATCTGCCACAGTTGAATCTTTCTATGATTGTGGATAAGGAATGTGGTATTCCTGTTATGTATGATGTATATCCAGGTAGTATTGTTGATGTGTCCACTTTGAAAAATACGATCAGTAAGATTGAATCTTTTGGTGTGAAGGATTTCACATTGATTTTGGATCGTGGTTTTTTCAGTGAGGATAATGTCAAGGAGTTAGCCACTGATACAAATTTATCTTTTGTTATTCCTGGGTCTCTTTCATTAAAATCTGTGAAGGAATTAATGACAAGTGCGAAGAAAGACATTGATCATCCTAAATATCTCTGTAAATTCAATAAGGATCCATTATTTGTTAAACCTGTTACGCTCAAACTTGGGAACAATGGATCAGTAGATGGTTATTGCTATTATGATCCAAAAAGAGAGCAAAGTGAAAGAACCATTTTCTATAGTCGTCTTTATGACACCAAAGAAAATATAGAGAATAAGAAAATTTTGAAATGGATGAGACCATTTTCAACTTTTAATCAACGATCAGGTAAATTGCAGAAATATTATTCATGGAAGATAAAAGATAACTATTTCAACGTAACAATACGGAAAAATGCAGTAATGCAAAGATTGAATAAAATGGGAAAATTCATCCTATTTTACCGAGGTGACAAGGATTGGAAAGAATGCCTTATCACCTATCGTCAGAAAGACATCATTGAAAAAGGATTTAAAAGATTTAAAAAAGATCTAAAAGGGCTTCCATTAAACACTCAAAAAGATTCAACAACAAAAGGTTTCCTCTTCATATGCTTCATCAGTCTCATAATTCAAATGAGATTATTAAACCAGATGAAAGAATCTGATTTAATAGAAAAATACACTGTTGAAAAACTATTTTTAGAACTTGAAAAAATTAAAAAAATAAGACTTGCAAATGATGAAATCATCATTTCAGAGCTTACAAAGAAACAAAAGGATATTTTAGAAAAACTCAATTTATGTGCTTAAAAACACGGAAGTTAGGTTTCAACAACCCAGATACCATTCTAAATTAATAGGATACATAAACATAAATAGTAATTCTTTATTCGATGCATCTGACTATGACAATAAAAATTGGAGTTATCGGTACAGGAGCAATGGGTAAAAATCATGCTCGTGTTTGTGCTGAATTACCAAATGTGGAGTTAGTGGGCATTGCTGATGTGGATGGATCAATGATGGAAAAAATTGCCCAGCGATTTGATGTACCGACATATACTGATTACAAAGAGTTGCTATCTTACATTGATGCGGCTATTGTTGCAACACCAACATCAACGCATTATACTATCGCCTCAGAGTTGGTGGATGCTGGGAAACATATTTTGGTGGAAAAACCAGTTTGTAGCACCGTCGAAAGGGCAGCAGAACTGGTAAAAAAGGCAGAAATTGATGATTTAGTTTTAGCTGTCGGCCATATAGAAAGACATAACCCAACTGTAAGATTTGTTAAGAACTCTTTAGACGAGGGAAAATTTGGTGAACTTGTAACCATCGTATCAAAACGTGTCAGCAATCTCCCAGGACGGATAAGAGATGTTGGCGTTATATTTGATTTTGGAGTGCATGACATAGACATAATGAGATATCTAGCAGGTGAAGTAAAATCTGTTTATGCAAAAGCTGGAAGATTTAACAAAAATATTGATTATGAAGATCATGCAAATATTATACTCAATTTTGAAAATGGAATATGTGGAATAGTTGAAGTGAACTGGCTCACACCAATGAAAATCAGAAAAATATTTTTAACATGTTCACAAAGTTTTGTTGAAGCAGACTATATAAGCCAATCTGTTACAACATCCTCATCTTCATTCAATCAAATTAATGAAATGAATCTATATCACGCCCCTATCCAGTACAATATTAATGAAGTAGCTTTAGAAAAAAGAGAACCATTAAGAAATGAGATTGAGGATTTCATAAATTCAATTGAACAAGGTAAAAAACCTTTGGCAACAGGAGAAGATGGCCTCATGGCTTTAAAGATCGCTGAAGCTGCAACACAATCCTACATAAATGGAGAAGAAATAGGGATATTATGATTCATGAATCAGCATATGTAGAGGATGCCGAGATAGGTGATGGAACAAATATTTGGCATTTCGTTCACGTTCGAAAGAATGCAAGAATCGGAAGGAATTGTAACATTGGAAAGGGCGTCTATATAGATACGAAAGTTGAAATTGGAGATAATTGCAAAATCCAGAATTTTGCAACTGTTTATCAAGGAGTAAAGATTGGAAATGATGTTTTTGTAGGACCTCATGTCTGCTTTACCAATGATCTTCGCCCAAGATCGGTTATATGGGATGAAGAACGGCTGGTGAGAACAATAGTAAAAGATGGCGCATCGGTTGGCGCAAACTCAACAATTATTGCCGGAATCACCATTGGAAAATATGCAATGATAGGAGCTGGATCTGTTGTTACAAAAAACGTTCCAGATTATGGCCTCGTTTTTGGAAATCCGACCGAGCTGAAAGGTTTTGTATGTGAATGTGGCACTAAATTGGACAAGGAAACTGAAAGCAAAGGTAAGATAGTGCTAGTGTGTCCAGAGTGTGGAAAAAAAATAGTCATTGATGAGAACATCTATAAAGGGATGGGAAAATGATTTCGATTGCAAAACCATTAATTGGAGAAGAAGAAAAAAAAGCAGTATCAGACGTTCTTGATTCTGGGATGATTGCATGCGGTCCAAGAACGGAGGATCTCGAAAAAAAATTCGCTGAGTTTGTTGGGACAAAATATGCAATTGCAACAACATCTGGAACAGCTGCATTACATCTTGGATTGCTTTCTTTAGGGATAGGGAAAGGTGATGAAGTGATTGTTCCTTCCTTTTCATTTATTGCTACTGCTAATTCTGTACTTTTTTGTGATGCAACACCAGTGTTTTGTGATGTAAATCATAAAACTTTCAATATCGACACAGAAAAAATTGAAGGGCTTATTAATGAGAAAACAAAGGCAATCATGCCCGTACATCTGTATGGAATGCCTGCAAACATGAAAGAAATTCAGAAAATTGCAGATGATCATGATATTTTAGTTATGGGAGATGCCGCCCAAGCACATGGTGCCGCACTTGATGGTAAGATGATTGGATCTTTTGGAAATCTTGAATGTTTTTCATTTTACCCTACAAAAAACATGACTACTGGTGAAGGCGGAATGATAACGACAAATGATAATGAGTTATTTGAAATAGCAAAATCAATCAGAAACCATGGTCGTGAGAAAACAAAATGGGGTTATGAACATGGTCGCATCGGGTATAATTATCGAATGACTGATATTGCTGCAGCAATTGGCCTTGAACAGCTTAAAAAACTGCCGAGCTTTCTTAAGAAGAGGAGAGAAAATGCAAAGTTCTATGACAAAAATCTAGAAAATGTTGAAACACCATATGTTCTTGATGTTGCCAAACATGCATATCACCAATATACAATTAAATGCAAAAATCGTGAAAAATTGCTCGAAGAATTAAAGAAAAACGAAATTGGATTTGGAATATATTATCCAAAACCACTACACCACTATTCCCACTTGGAAAAATTTGGGCACAACGATCTAAAAGTTTCAGAAAGACTCGTAAATGAAGTAGTGTCTCTACCAGTTCATCCAGCGCTTACAAAAGAAGAATTAGAAAAGATTGTTGATGTTATCAATAAGGCTTACCAACACCACGGTAAATAAAACCTAACTTTTCACATTCTTCTTTGTTATATGCATTTCTTCCATCAATTATTACTGGTGTTTTCATTTTCTTTTTGATTTCTGTTAAATCCAAGTTTAGATATTCCTTGTGTTTTGCAAGAATAACTATTGCATCTGCGTCTTTTACTACTTCATCAAAATCAGATGTAAATGGATATTCAAAATCTCTTACATATGGATCGTGAAGAACTGGATTTGCACCTTTTTTCTTTGCAGTTTCATAGAATGATTTTGTTGGAGTGTTTCTTGTATCATCAGAGTTTTCTAAAAATGCAACACCAAGCACTGCAATTTTTGCTCCTTTCAAGTCTTTTCCAGCTTGTTTTAGTCCATCTTCTAGAAGATTAACTGTGTGTTCTGGCATGTACATGTTAAGATGTCTGCTTTTAATTATTACATTCGGCTCGACTTTGAATTTTCCATAAGCGTCAACACCATATTTGAAAAGCCATGGATCCTTAGGAAGACAGTGGCCACCGACGCCTGCTCCTGGAAAGTGCATGTTTCTTACAGGGTTTGCAGCCGGATTTGAAGGATCGTTTGGTAATGTATTTACAAGTTCTCTAACCTTGTAAACATCAATTCCCAAGCTTTCACACATTAAGGCTACCTCGTTTGCAAAGGCAATATTGACATCACGATAAGTATTTTCAACAACTTTTGATACCTCTGCTGTTAAGCTGTCTGTTGGATGAAGCGGCGCATCAACAATAGTATTGTAAATCTCCATTGCTCGTTTGGTGCTTCTTTCATCTATCCCTCCAATTATCCTTGGAAGCTTTGTAATGTTATGTATTAGTCGTCCAACCATAACGCGTTCATATGAAAATGCAAGGGAAAAATCATCTCCTGCAATCATACCAGACTCTTTTTCTAAAATTGGCTTTACGATATATTTTGTAGTGCCCGGTGCAACAGTTGATTCAATTACAATTAAAGCATCCTTTGGCATTAATTGACCGATTTTATGACTGACTTCTTTTAGAGATTCATAATATGGTATTCCTTTTTCGTTAGTGGGCGTTTGTACATCAATCAGAATTACATCAGCATCTTTACATTCTGAAAAATCATCAGTAATCTTAAAAGTCCCCTTTTTAATCACTTTATCTATTA
>CAZXHI010000166.1:0-4462 GCA_964640555.1 uncultured Thermoplasmatales archaeon
TGGATCAGACCATTCACTTTGAACACCATTACTATCCTTTGCTCTTACTTTTACCTGATATGTATCTTTCGTATTCCATGTATGTGATGCTGTGCATTCTTCACCTGATTCAAACGGACCAATCCAATCACTCGTTGTATCATCTCCCCAATCAAAAAGATAATACAATTCATCATTATCTTGATCAGTAGTAACAGCAGTAAAATCATACTCAACTCTAATGGTACCCTCAGATGGGCCAAGAGGAGGATTTGGTTTCATTGGTGGTTGTGATTGATCAGCTATTTGAAGGGAAGGATCGCCAAAAAGATGATTTTGAAGAATTGTAAGAAGGTCAACAATATCATGTTCAACAGGTTGATATTCAATAAGACCATTGCCCCAGAGATCACCAAGATGTGAAACCCCATTTTGATAAAGCATACACATTTTTAGATCGAGTTTCTCTATTCCTTTTTCAACAATTCTTGTTCCAGCATATGCTAAATCCGTATCAGATCCACCAATAAATGCAATAGCACCACCATTGGGATTTGAAACAAAACTCCAACCAAAACAATCAGGATAACTATCATATTGAAGATGATAACAAGCATCTGAAATAACAATAGGCAAAACATCACTATTGGTTAACTGATTGATATGCGATGTTCGATAAAAACCTGGTGGAACCATGGTATTTCTGTTATGTAAATAAGTACCCCATAAATCATGGGAACCATGTCCATTGAAAAAGACAAAACCCGCACCCTCTTCAATTGCATCATTGATATTATATGCATCATGTAGCATCCCATTAGATGCCCAAATACAGTTTGGAATGAAACCCTCCATAATGTCTATAATGTGTTCTTGTAAATATTCACTTTCATCAATAGACTCTGGATCAAAAGGAATGCCATCACCAGCAATGAGAACAAGATTGGTAAACCAATCTAATCTCCATGATTTTTCTGTTTCATATTGAATGATTTTATTCACACATGTCTGTACTTGTATCTCATTAACACATGCAAGTCGACCAAGATACACATCTGGAACAAGATCAATTTCATCGGTATTTCCATTCCAATGATATTCAGCAAACACATCATTTTCATTACTATCCCAACTACTGAAATTGCCATTGGAATCGTAGATATCTGCATAATAAAAATCAGATGTGAAAACCCATTCATCTGGTGTGGGGTAATCAAAGGGTTCATCAAAATACACATGGGTATATCGACCAGGGATATCTTCTGCACCACCAATAAAAAGGACATAGTCAATATCATATTGCTCTATCACTTTTTTTATATAATATTTGATTTGTTCAGCATGATCCCTTCCATTACATTCATTAAAGATTTCATCTGTTGTTTCTAAAAACGTTTGGATGCCCATCGAATTTTTATGTTCAATTAATGGCTGAATGCATGATGAAAAAATCTCAGGTGCAATAATCACCATGTCATATTCATCCAAACTCAAATATTGCTGTAAAGGCGGAATTCTTACTGATATGGCGCTAGCACTAATTCCGCTAATTACCAAAACCCCCAGTAATAAAATTGAAATTATTTTCTTCATATTTCAACTCACTTATATTTTTATTAAATATAGAATACTATATAAAATCTCCTTTAGAAAATTAGGACAAAACAGGATTTTCTTAGATTATTGCCCTTAGTTTTATTCAATAAAATCAAATATGAAAATGATAAATATATTTTCTCTCTGAGGGAATAAGAATACAAAATTTAAAGAAAAAAAGTTTTAGTAGATATCTATTGTAAATTCAGCAGTTGTCGCAGCAGTGGAAATAGATGTTGATGTTTCTCTAGAAACTGTAAGAATGGATTGATTGGTTTGTTTTTCGGCATACTAATCGAAAGAGGATATGACCATTCACTCCATTCCCCATAGGCATCTTGAACCCTTGCTGTGATCCCATAGCTGCCAACTTTTCGCCATTTATGATATACTTCTACAACTGTTCCATTCTGCCATGATTGTCCACATCCACAATCTTCATGAAAAACCCCATCTCCAAGGTCAACTTCTAGATTAAACATTACATCTTCATCTGGATCAGTAATTGTCACATTGTACAAGTATGTTTCATCTATCTTCCCAGAGGTTGGACCTGTTATCATGGGCGGATTTGGTGGGTTATTATCGCTATTGATTGTTTGTTTGTTCTTTGGCATGCTTACTTCAAGAGTTTCCCAGTCACTTTTTTCATCATATGTGTCTCTTGATTTTACTTTAATGGTATATGTTCCTTGCTTCTCCCAGTTATGCTTAACTCTTGTTGTTTTACCAGAATCATATGGGCCCTTGATTATTTCTTCAGTACCATCTCCAAAGTCGATGTAGTAATATATATCATTGTCATCTGGGTCTGTAGCGGTGATTTCATAAGTGTGTTCTTCACCATACTTTGCAGAGGTAGGACCCGTAATAGTTGGTTTTTCAGGTGGACTGTTGAAAAATTCCTCGTTATTGGTAATATTTATATCTATTTTGAGTTCACCGTTACCCATCCATTCAAGTGATACGGTAAAATCAAGTTCATGAACATCGCGTTGACTTGAAGATTGAATTTTATTAGAAAACGTATCAAGGTTGTCGTATCCTCCGACCAATGTTTTGTATCCTCCATCAAAATGCGCGGTTGGGTAAGCATAAAAATTGTAATTATTTACTAGATAATCCAAAGCAATTTGATTTATGATATTTCCCTGTTTATTCTTTGTGATTAAGGCAGTAAAATAAAACGGATAATCACCTGATTCATATACAGTGTATAATGCGTTTGCCATAGCAGGACAGTAAGGACAATATGCTGCTGTTGCTTCTTCAACAAAAACAGTATGGGTGAACTCTTCATTTACCGTGTTTGATGCAGAGTTTCCTGGTGTTGTTGCTGCTGCACCAACGTAATGTGTTTCAAATGGGAATCCTATTGGTGGGTTTGAGTATCCTTTGTGTATCTCGGGATTAAATAATGCAGCCATCACAATTATATTATTTTCCTGAATGTCACCGAAACCTGCTTGATTTCCATCCCATGTGATAGAATTAGTAAACACTTCTTGGTATTCTAAGAATATCATATCGTTAAACGCAAAATCAAGGAAACCAAAATGATAGGGTTCTCCTTCATAATTATTCCATCTGGAAACAGGTTCAACAACATAAATTCTTAAATTTCCCTGATATGGTAAGCTACCCTCAATATTTGAAGGATATGATTCATTTTTCTCTCTATGTTCGCCGTAAGTTTCTATTGATATCGTCGTGTATGAAAAAATAAACAGCATTGCCAATACAATGGATGTTATTATTTTGTTTTTCTTCATATATAGATTAAGTACTAAATATCCGAATTATTTATATACTTGTTCTTTCATTCACCTCATTGGGTGTACTCGATGGGTTGGATGAATAAGGGAGAAAAGTTTTTACCTGAATTTTCAAAGGCTGAACTGGCAAAATTGTATCAAAAAGAAAAGAATGCAAAGGCAAAATTGCGTTTATTGGCTGCTATTTTTCGTAAAGAAGGCAAGTCGTTGGATGCTATTTCTGAATCTGTTCAGACGCCAAAAACTACTGTTCATGATTGGTTGAAGAGATTAGAGGGTGAGGGGCTGGATGGCCTTACTGATAATAGTAGACCTGGTAGGCCTTCGTGGCTTTCTCAGGAACAAAAAGATGAGTTAGAAAATGTGTTAAGTGGCAGTCCTGAAGAACAAGGTATCCCGTTTAAGATATGGACAACATCTTTGGTGCAATATATAATTCATGAATTGTTCAATGTTGCATATAAACCGAGAAATGTGCAAAAACTAGTGAAGAAATTAGGATTCACTCTTAAAGTCCCTCGTTCAAGGAACAAAAAAGCAAGTACAAAAGCACAAAAAGAGTTTAAAAAAAAATTAAAGCTGAAGTACGGCATTACACTAAACTTGGATTTGAGATCTTCGTTTTGGACGAAGCGCACTTCAGAATAAAACCGTATCGAGTCAGAGGTTGGTTTCTAAAAGGAAGTAAAGCAACAGTAGATACAACATATGCAAAAGGAAGGATTTCTGTTTTTGGTGCACTGTCAAAAGATGAACTCTTTACACAGTTGACAGAAGGAAAATGTGATAACAAAACATATTTGACATTTTTGAAAGCTCTTCTTAGAAATCATGGAAGAATTGTCATTGTTGTTGATGGGTCAAAGTATCATTTTGAGAAGGAGCATGTACAGAAATTCTACAAAGAAAATGAAGACTGTTTGAAGGTAATCCAACTTCCACCATACAGCCCAGAATTGAGTCCAATCGAACAAACATGGAAAAAAACAAAGAAATGGTTGGCAATAGCCATCTGGGGGAGAAAAGAAGAATTTGAGACAGAACTGTTAAACGCTTTGAATTCACCATCTACAAGAGTAAAGATGTTCGATTATTTCGTACCTTAACTATAT
>CAZXHI010000167.1:0-1553 GCA_964640555.1 uncultured Thermoplasmatales archaeon
CGGATATTTCTCAAAAACGTATTTTGCAGATTTTGTCCAATGAATCTACAGATATTGTAATCTATGGCATCAAGGATGTTGTGCCAGATTTCAACCCACGATATGCAAAACTACGTCAGTATCGATATTACCTTAACGGGGGTTATATTGATTTGGAAAGAGCAATGTCAACGGCGGCTGTGTTTACTGGTGAACATGACTTTAGTAATTTTGCACGGGTGGAATCATTTAAAAATCCAGTTAGAATTATTGATAATATTGTTTTTACCAAGTATGAAAATTTTTTAGTTATAGATTTTTATGCTCAAACATTTCTCTGGCACCAGATTAGAAGAGTTGTCTCGGCAATTATAAAAGTAGAAAAAGGAAAAATTGAAAAGAAAGACGTCATAGATGCTTTGGAGAACCCTGACAAGAAAGTGGATTTTGGTTTGGCCCCTGCTGAACCACTGATTCTGAAAGATATTGTTTATGATTTTAAATTCGAGTATGATGAAAAGCCATTGGACAGGTTAAACAAACTTGAAAATCAAATTTTGAAGAGGTTAGGTGTCCTTTTTTTCAAATCTCAAAAAGGTTAGTAAAAGAGGTATAATTATCCATAATATTGGAGATAGTATTCTCCAATAAATTGATGGGGCATCAGGGAAACCAGCGGCGCTAAACACCATTAGAGGATTTGCAAGTAAAAAAGGAAAAAACCATCCGGGCATGCTAGTGCTCTCAGTAATATCTCCACTTAGTATAGTGGCAAATAATATTCCAACGAGTATAATTTGCCATATAATTGCAAAGAAAAACCAGAGAAAAAATGCACCACCCATGGCTGCCGATCGCTTTTTAAACAATGTAGAAAAAAACATTGAAACACTTAAGAATGCCAAACCTAAAAGGATTGAAACCCCTATAAATGAAAGATAAGGCATGTAGTCAGAGCTAGGAACGTTAATGGCAATAATTATTCCAGATATTCCAAATCCAATAAGAATGGTTGAGCAAATTACGCTACCGAGGCCAAGAAATTTGCCAATTACTATCTCACATCTATTTACAGGCAATGCAAGTAATGAGGACATGGATCCTTTTTCAATCTCACCCACTATTGCAGCATAACCTAACATTAAACTGATTATGGGTATAATTAGCGTAACTATGCCTTCTAAACCACTGATGGTGTCTTCTAAAGGGCTCCAATCTTGACCAAATCCCTGAGATCCGAAATATGAAATAATCACTACTAAAATTGCAAAAATTATTGAAAGGATTATTATCCATTTATTGCGAAAGTTATCTATAAATTCCTTTTTGGCAATACTAAAAATTGCTTTAAAATCCATTTTTACCCCTCCGTAAATCTCATAAAAACTTCTTCAAGAGACGGTTCTTTTGTTTGAATGTTTACTATGTCGCCACCAGCTTTTTCAACGGATATGATTATCTTTGATTTTGCCTTCTGATTACAGGTAACATGTATCATCACACCAAAAGCCTCTACTTTTTCAACACCTTCTACCTTTTTTACCGATTCTACAATCTTCTCCGATATTTTTTCC
>CAZXHI010000168.1:0-10105 GCA_964640555.1 uncultured Thermoplasmatales archaeon
GTACCAATAGGTATGTACACATCGAATTGTACATTAACAATTTGACTGATGTTACTACTGTGGAAGATTCCAGAATCGTTAAATATATCTATAGCATTTGCTTCGCCAATTCCTGCAAACATTACATCATAAGTTATGTCATCGTTGGAATCAGCATCTCCAAGTACATATACATTGTTGGCGATGGAAATGGTATCGCCCAATGTTGCATTAGTAAGATTTTCTTCGAAACATATTGTCATATTAAAATTGTAGTTTGATGAATAAGTTATGGTCACAACGCTGGAATCATCCCAGAATCCTGGTGGAGCGATGACATTCACCCAATCTTGATTGGGTAAAATAGAAGTGAACTTGTATATCCCATATTCATCCTTTTTCCAGGCTTTCAAACCAGATGAATCTATGACTGTTATATTGAAGTTCCATGAATAAGGGTCGTTGGTAGTGTTTTGAGCCGTATTCCATGTATCATTGCTGCTCGCCCATCGCACTTGACTCCTGGGTTTGAAACTGATATTTATTATTCCGGTAGTCTCATTTATTATATTCTCAGTACAATTACCAAAGATAATTTGTACTTCATCATCAGGCCAAAGGAGATTGAAGCTAGCGGTTCCCGTGGTGTTTTCATATTGGAGGTGCATATTCAGGTTTCCCCCCTGTGTCTGATTGTATGTGGTGCTCTCACTACCATTATCGTACCATGCTTTTATTTCAATGTAATCTATGTCCATCCACCCATTGGAATCTGTTATTTTAATGGTGAAGTAATATTCGTTATTAACATCAAGTAGGCCTGTAGCATTGTTTAACTTTGAACCAGTACTATTCATCAAATTATAAAAGTTTATTACTGGGGAAGAAGAAAGAGCGGGATTATAATAACATGCCGCATCTTTTCCAGTTGGAGGGTCTTCTATATTATCCATATTGTCTCTTGCAATAGAGTAAAACTGGTAGTATCCTGATCCATTAGGAAAATTGAAATTCCAACTCCAGGGATAACTTGTATCAGGATTAGATGCGTTGTTCCATTCTGTCCAGTTTATACCATTCTGACTTACGGTGGAAGCAAAAGACAGGACAACCTGTGACATTCTGTTTGCACTCGAACTCGCTGTCTGTACCATAGACGTTGCCCCAGCAGATTGAATTAATTTATGACTCCCTGCTCCACCACTACCAGCCGTATTGTTATCAAAGAATTCTGTCTGACCAGTACCCGGTGCAAAATTTCTATTGTCGCCGCATGCAACAACGTCTAGAACCATAGCTCCATCAGAAAGAGTAGATATACTGGTGGATATTAAGGAAGATGACTTTCTAGTGTTGGTGTTTGTTGCTTCTGGAGCCTGCTGCAAAACATTGTATAGTGATATTGCTCCAACTGAGCAATAGTTGACTGTCCCAGAATAGTTTATTCTTATTTCATGATTGCCTGCATCTGGATTATGTAAATACCATATTTCTGAGGACGTATAGTAGTAGGTCCAGAAGGATGAGTCGGTTACTATTTCAGAATCCGCACTATTGAGAGCAACACCGTTGTATGTAATATCTGTTATATTCCAGTCGTTTACCTGATTTGGCCAGTTGTCTGAACTATCTTCGTTCACGGCAGAACATACTACCAGTGTCCTATTATCATGGTTACCAATGGTATGAGACCATGTCATTGATGATACAGTTGCACCCTCAGATGATGAGGTATTATCTAAGGTAATTGTATCTGCTGTAGTACCCCAACTATGGTTATCAGCACTCCAACGATACCACAACGTTACATTTTTCACATCATCGCTGGCTGTTGCTCTTATTGAAAAAGGAGAGTATGTGACATTATATGGTGATATAGTATCAACACTAGAAGATGGTTTCGACGTATCATATCCACAATGAGCATCTGATATTGCTGGAGGGTCTTCCTGATTACCTGCAGTATCATTGGCTATACTGTGGAATTGATAATGCCCCTCATTATTTGGAAAATTGAAATTCCAACTCCAAGGTGGGAAATTATTCTTGCCAAATGAAACCCAGGAACCCCAACTAGATCCATTATTTTCTCTATAGCAGTAGTAAAGTGTAATGTTAGTGAGACCGCTAAGATTCTCACTGGGGTTTGTAACAGTAATCGTAATTGGATTGTCTGAACTATCGTACCAATATGGGGTGATAGTATCTATCTGGGAAGATGGCTTGGCTGTATCATACCCGCAATTTGTATCATTACCTGTAAAATCTTCAGAATTGCTGCTATTATCCTCAGCAATACTATAAAATTTGTAGTAACCATCACCATTTGGAAAATTATAATTCCAGGAGATATCAACCCATGGGTCTGTATCAACACCAAAAGTCCATGGACCGTACCAGCTGTTGTTGTCAGAGCTGTTGTAATAATAGAGTGTTACGTTGTGCAGACCAGTGTCGCTAAAATCAGTAGCTTGACTTGTAATAGTCAAAGGTGAGATGGTACACCAGTAAGGCGTTATCTCGTCTACCTCTGAATATGGTTTAGTGGAGTTATATCCACATTCAGTGTCATTATCTGGTGAAAATGGAGGGTCTTCATAATTACTGGCATTATCAACTGCAATGCTATAGAACTGATATTGACCTTTAGCCTTAGGGAAGTTAAAAGACCATGACCATGGAGCGTTCTCATCTACGCTAAAGGATGCCCAAGAGGTCCAAGAGGAACTGTTGTCTGTTCTATAACGGTAATATAGCCAAAGGTTTTTCAAGCCACTTAGGGGATCACTGGCAGAAGAAACATTTATTATAACAGGTTTAGTGGAGTCGTTGTACCAATATGGAAAAATGTTATCTACCTTTGAGGATGGATTTGCCGTGTCAACACCACAAATAGTATCGTAGTTTGGTAGTGTTGGTGGGTTCTCCACATTGTTTTCGTTGTCGATTGCGTTACTGTAAAACCTGTAGTATCCATCCCCAGAAGAATGGTTAAACGACCAGTTATAAGGACTACTGGTATCATTGCTACCGTACAATGTCCATCCAGACCAACCTGAAGCGTTATTAGCACTGTAATTATAGTATAATGCGACTTCTTTTACGCCGGTGTCATTATCTGATGCTGTTGCGGTGATCTCAAAAGAATTTGAATTTTGCCAGTATGGTGAAATCGTATCGATGCAAGAGGTGGGTTTTTCATCATCAATGTTCCAGGTTAGGTTTACGTCGTAAACTGTGGGGGTGTGATCTTCATCCCCTGTAAGGTTTATCCTCCATTGAACCCATTGCTTGTGTGCAACCTGTGAGATATCGGTATGCCAGGTTGCATTACTCAGGTTTGTCTCTGTGTTGGCGGCTCTAATCCATGAGATTGTGTTTGTTCCACTTGGTATGGTACTGTTTAAGGTAATATTGGTATAAATTGGTGATATCTGGCCAGTATCATGGGCCTTTGAAACTAGACTACCGGTAGTCACATATCCACTTTCGTTTTTCTCCAGTTTAACTGTGACGTCATCCACATAAACATACTCACCGTTGCCCAAGGCAACAACTCTCCACCGAATTTGAAAATTAGATACGAAGTACTGTAACTCAGTGATTTTGTTGGTGTAATGAACCCAGGATCCTGATCCAAAATTATCTAACCTCCTAATTTGATCCCAGTTACTACCATCATAGTAATCTAAATAATAATCACCATTGTCGGCTCCATCTTCATAGTTCCAAGAATCAACATAGATCGCGGTAGCGGTACTGTTGGAACAATTCATTGTGGGGGAAATTAAATTTCCTGAAAATTCAAAAAACCAGAACATACCTCCATCAAAATCTGCAGAATAAATCCCACTATGGTTCCTATCATCTTCTGCGTTCCACTGTTCAAGCAAACCCACCTCAGACCAACCATTAGGTGGCCAATCACCTTCGAAAGATTCATTATTAATAAGAGTAGTGTTGCGAATGTAATGTGTTTTGTTTAAATGAAATGCGTCGTCACTCACGTTAACGTTGTTTTTAGTTCCATTGTTAAAATCGCTAGTTGATGTTTGTAGCCAATACTCCGAAGCAAGATTATTAGCAAAAGCTACATCATCACCAAAACGAAACATAAGAGTATGCATACCTGAGGTTAGAACCTTTGAAGTTTCATACCCTGTTTCATTAGATGAATAGTTGGCTATGAAAACAGAATTATTCATCCACTCAGAATTATATGTTTTATTACCACATTTCAATTCTAAAAATTTAAGATCATGATCATTGTCAATATTACTCCATGTTGTTCCATTCACAGCAGTAATAGTCAAATTTGCCCTCCCCCTAGTGTTGAACATTACAACCCACTCACCACCCACGACAGGATAACTTTGGACATTAATTATGGTAATTATAGGAGGATCGTCAGTATTATTGGAGGTAATAACAGGCATAAAAACGATAGATAACAAAATAATTGTCGCTATTATAGCCAATAATTTTTCATAGCCAGCAGATTTGTTTTTCCAAAAACGGTTATCCTCGTCCCCCTTCTCATTAATAAAAAAAGAATTCAATTCGTTGGTTTGTACTTTTTTTAACCTACCTTTGGGATAATTAGTAACAGTAGATTTCACCAATTCATCCTGGGTTAACAGTTTGCTATTAAAAGGGGACAAATCCAAAATGTCATCAACAGCTTTTTCCTTTTTTGAAGGGGAATTGTGTTTACTTAATATCTTGCCCACTAGAATATCCACATTTTTCTCCGATTCCGCCATTATTCTTTTTCGGTCAGAACAGATAAAATCCATGTCAACTAGATACTTTTTATCTCCAATGGTAGGTTTAAATACACCGATTATTGCAGATAAGAAAAAGGTGAAACCGGATATCATCACAAGAGAAGGAGTGGAAGATACTTCCTTTTCATCTACAATGACTTTAATGGTCCAATGCCCCGGATTTGCCTTGTGGTCAATACCAATATAGAAAAAATAGGTATTATTTTCTTTTGAACACTTAGAGGGTTCTATGTATAACAAGTCGTGGTCGCTCAGGTCCTTCCAGGTGCCTTGATCATACTCCCATCTGTAGTAGTTTTCAACTGAACGGTCACAGGGATCTGGTATTGAATCTCCACTATATGCAATTATGCAGATTTTCTCTTCATCAACAGTCAGAGTAAGATCAAAATACTGGAACTCACCAGCTATAAAAACAGAATTATTGGAAGACACATGTTGTTCTTCAGAATTAGTTTCTTCAACTGTAGTTGCCTGTGAAAAAGTTATGCCAGAGAGTAAAAATGGTATGAAAATTAGAATAATTATTGCTAATGCTTTTAGTGAAATAGCCCTGATTAGCAACCCATCTACTGAATGCATCCTAATAATAGGCATCATTTAGAAATATAAATATCTTACCTACTCTGGACATCATGAGAAGAATATTCTAAGAGAATAATCATTCTTGCTGATCTTTTACCTCTTTAAATACTGAAAACTCAGCTTTTTTACCATTAAAACTTGTCAGTTTGGTACTAATCTCCACAGTAACCTTATTATTCTCCTTAGTCAAAAATACAGTTTCATATGAAGATCGGCTGGCGCCTCTTAATTTATCCAAATGGTGCTTCTTGATCCCTGTTAATCCCTCAGGAACAACAAAATCAAGTAAACTCCTCTCTACAATTTCCTCAATTTTGTAGCCAATTAACTCTGCAAAAGAACTGTTAATTTGTTTCAATGTTCCTCTCTGAATGATAGCGGCACATTCTGATATTTCATCTAAAATTTTACAGTACTCTTTACCTTCTTTATTTTTCTCATCACTATAAATTGTTTTATCACTTGTCCCTGTAGATAAACTGCGATAACTTTCTCTACGTGTAGAAGAAACTAACTGCTCTCTGAAAGATTTCTCTTTTTCAACTAAATTCCTTCTTCTCTTTTCAATCTCTTCTTCCAGTTTCGATAGTTTTTTTACTTTTCGTTCAAGTTCTTCTGATCTAGTCTGTGCTCTCTCAAGACTACTTCCCGGCATATCTTTTATTTCAGGTGGAATTTCCTTTTTCGTGGATAAATTTTTATCAGCATTACTGCCGACATTTTTAGGTTTATTTGGAGTTTCATTCGTCCTCTTTTTCGTGTGTTCACCGCTTGTTCTTTTAACATTTTTGATCAATGAAAATAATGAACTAATGCCAGGAAAGGATAAACGGGGATATTTATGACCTACCGAAAGTGGAGTAACTTGAGGTTGAGGCAGCGCGGTGACAGGTTTTTCCCCTGATATTTTCGGTTCCACCTGATCTTTTTTGGGAGAAAACAAGACATCTGAAGATGTTAAGATGTTTTTGTGATCTATAAGAATAACAAATAGTAAACATCCAAAAACTAGATAATGGAAAAGATTAGAAATGGCAAGTTCCCTAGTAGTGATTGCAAATCCTAAGCCGCCCAACATTATCGCTGTAGGTAAAAAAGAGTACATTAGATTTCTTCTAGTAGCATTCACGTGAAGATAGGTATTAAAAATAATGAAAATGAGAAGTAAAAACAGTAATTGCAGATTATTTAACCCGGATAGAACATAAAAGGGAGTTAATTCAAACATAAATGTTGGTTCATATGCAGCTCTGAAAAAAAATATAAAAACAAATTTGATAGAAATAAAAATCGAGAGAAATACGAAAAAACAGAACGGAAAAAACCGGAGAATACCGCTAACCTTTTTCATAATACGCTCTTTTTATTTTTATTCCTTTTATTCAATTCATTGATAAAATATATGGTTCCGATTATTCCTAAAATCACTGCTATTAAATCCAAAAAGTATGGAGGTATTGTTATTGGAATATTTAATCCAGGAATTATAATAACGTTGATACTTCTCATCGCTTCATCAGCATTGTAATCGATGTGTGCTTGTGTAGTTAATCCTTCAAGATCACTGGCAAGAATGTTTAAACGTGTGAATCCTGTGGTATGAAAAACAAATAGTAATTCGAGGTTGCATCTATCAGCAACTGTTTCCGTTCCATCGGAATGATAAAAGGAGCATTTTTCTTTTACCAGTAAATTTTTTTCTCCTGATATTTCGCTGAATTCATTTAATTTCTCATAAGATTCCGCGTTCAAATATTGTTTAAAAAGAAATTCAGATGATTCCGTACCGTAATTCTCTAAAGACACGTTAACGATGTATATATCCTCCCAGGAATTATAATCTGAAATGTTGAGATATATCCTTATGAAATTGCCCTGTTGCACCACACGTATTATGCCAAATTTTGGTGAAACGTTCAGCACCCCTACGCCTGCGTTACCTGCACTTGCACTAATAGAAAAAAATATTGTAAGTAAAATTATTATTGTAAACAATGGTAATGGCAGCACTCTTACCCGCCTCATGTGGATATTTTACCTCCTTCTGTGTTTCATATGTGTGGAAATCATGTATCCAATGACAAGAAAAATGCATACTATCACAATTATCGCCATAATTGGCACAGTGTTTGATGTCTGTTCTCCAGATGAAGGTGGTCCTACATTTATTTGAGTGATAAAAGTCTGGTTTTCTCCGCCTGTTTCCAGCGCATAATAAATGAAACCAATTTTATTTTCTCGGATAGCCTCGATTTTAACAGTTATGATATATTCTGAAGTATCTGTAGATATTACAGTCTGGGGTGTTCCCTCTTGGTTTTTGCTAGATATTTTCAATATGGTTATGTTTTTTTCATCACTCCATATGTCTAATGTTGCTACTCCACTTCCAGATATATAGACAGCTATATCTCTTATTTCACCTTCATTCATTTCAAGGTTTTTCTCGTACTGAAATACTATATCCTCAGACATTTCATATATTTCGTAATTGCTATGCCCTACAAATATTTTCAAATCTGCAGAACTTGTTCCAGGTGCCGATGCGAGGGTAAAGTTAGCGGTGGTTATAATATAGGAGCCGGGGATTTTTCCTGATATGATCCCTTCAATTTCAATAATTCCAGGTCTCCAAGATTTCGAATGTAAAGTAACATTATGAAAGCTACCGGAATATGGAGAAAGTATTATACTAGAACCCGTGACTTCAATAATATCGTCATCTGCCTCATAATCAATTGATATATTTAATGGAATGTTGCCCGTATTCTCAATTTTGAAAGAATCATCACCAGCGACAACAGTTTCGGTAAATGGAGCTACATTAAATTTAATTAAATCGGCATGACTTTTTGCAAGGCCAACAGTTGGTTTTTCCACAACTACACTTTTGGAAAATAACTTATTCTCATCTTTGTAGACTTCTAACGTCCAGTTTTCATGATAATATGTGATTTCAGGAAAAGTATCTTTTATACCTATGCAAAAACTATAGACATCATTGTTTTTCTGACAATTATCACTATTTAGGTAGGAACGGCCCTCATATCCCATTTCATCTTTCCACAATGCTTGAATATTTTCGTCATACTTCCACTCATAATAGTTGGTTGCATCCCTCTCCCCTTCAGTAGGTATAGAATCGCCATTGAAGAATTTAAGACTTAATTTCTGGAAATCCTGGTCTTCCAATGTTACATTTATATGATGCCAGATACCAGCAACAATCACTGGATCGCCAAAACGTGTTTGTGTTTTTTCTCCGATTATATGAATTTCCATATATACATTGTCATCAGCAGGAATAGATGAAAAAAGCGGCAATAACCCTATTATAAACACTATAAAAATAACCATACAAGCTTTATGACCCATCCCAATCACCTCACCATAGTGAATTTTAGAATATTTACAGCAGTACCTCCTATACTTACTAGCCTATTAAAGTTTTTCTTTTAAATCAGCAGTTCCGAAAGTAGATTTAAAGTTTTCTAAATCCAACTAAAATAATATTTTCAGGCGAGATTACCAACATGTTTCAACATCAAAAATAGATATTAGAATTGAACACACCATGTTTACTCATGGTACTTTTGACTGGGTTATATGTTTCAAAGCTAAAGATATGAAGCAAGCAAAAAAATTCTGTGATGTTGTTAACGAAATTTATTGGGGACATATTGGAGAAATGCACATGCTAGAGATTTTGTTTCCAATAAGAATACAAGGGATATTAAACCCAGACATACAAAAGCTAAAAGAATTCTTATAAGGAGACGGAACCAGTAATTCTATGGTGCGATCTTACTGCCGTCTCTATCAAAATATTTGTGGCAATTATTACAATACCAACACTCGATTTGGTTTTCAAAACTATAAGTCAGCTTACAGTTGCATACCGGGCAATAATCCATCACCATATTCAAACTCCTTCTGTGTTTCATATGTAAATATAATAATCATTTTAAAAGGTTTATGCTGGATTGTTTTTCTTATACCAGGAGCAATTGAAGCATGAATCGGGGTGGGCAGGGCATCCCTTGAGATTATACTTTGGCAATAACCAACATTCATTCCCATAATCTTCAATATATGCTTCGCAGTTCTCCCTCATGTTTTTCGGGCATTTCATATGTTCCCAGCAATTTTGCGGGTCTTTTTTCATATACTCCCACCGTGTTATACTCTAAGATTTGTATTACTTAAAATTACCCTGTAAAAATGCCCGAATGACATTTTGACACGGAGCGTTTATATAACATTTGTAACAAAGTATAACATGTGAAGATGGAAAAGAAATTTTTACTTGATAAAAAGGGAGATAATTCTGAATGGATACAGGATATAGCATGCTACTTTTTTACTTACAGAAAAAATAAAAAATCAGATGAATATAAGAAGGAGCTACATGATTTATTTTTGGAATGTAAGGCAGAAGGTATGGGGCCGAATGAAGCATGGGAAAAAGAAAAGAAGGTACTTGATTGTTTTGAAATTGAATAGGAAAATAACTAATAGATTTAAGATGTATATTAGGAGGTGAGAAAAATTATGAGGAAAATCATGATTGTGGATGACGAACCTGATTCAGTCTTTACTATCAAATGCGCATTAGAAAATTTCTCAGAAGAGTATAAAGTCATAGGTGCTGAAAGTGGACGTGAATGTTTTGAGCTATTAAAAAATGACCAGATGCCAGATATGATCATTCTGGATATTATGATGCCCGAAATGAACGGATGGGACGTATTTAC
>CAZXHI010000169.1:0-2539 GCA_964640555.1 uncultured Thermoplasmatales archaeon
ATTACCTAAGACGACGAAGGCCACTTACAAAAACGGCATCCTAGATGTTGTGTTAAAGAGAAAGGAAAAAAAGAAACCTGGAACTGGATACAGGGTGAACATAGACTAGATCTTTGCAATCTATTTTCGATTTTTTGAAACGGAAAAAATCAACTGGTGATAGTTGATAGCATGGTTGAATGAACTTTCAAATGCATTTTGGATACTTACATTGCCATAGTGCTGCTACAGTATTATATAATGGATAGATAATTATATATATTTATATTTCGTATAAGGTATAGGGAGAATAGACTATGAAAACCCCAGAGAAAATTACTGCCGGAATTATGGTATTTTTTTTGTTATCTGTAATAACAGTAGGCGTTTCGATAGCTAAGAATGGCGATACAGCAGAGGATTTTGAAAAAATTACTTTGGATTTCACTTTCTCAACACCGACATTAGAGAAAATTGAGATCAATGGTGAACTTTATGACAGAGTAACTGTTGATGGGCTTCCCAATTCCGGCGGTATAAATCAACCCCGTTTGCCTGTAAAACCAGTTAAGGTCCTTATTCCATATGGTAGGGAATTTGATTCAGTGGAAGTAGTATCAAAAGAAAAATCACTTTTAGAATTAGATTATGCTTTGGAGGTGGGGCAAAACATTATTCCATTAAATACTGATTTATCACAGCAATTTTCTGAGAAAGATTACAAGGATTTATCCTCCGACAATCTTTATTCCATTGTTGATGCTCATCTTTTTAGAGGATACTCCGTACTATTTGTAAATCTTCACCCAGTTCAATATATTGAGGGGACGGGAGAATTGACATATTATGAACATCTTACGCTTCAAATAAAAACTAGAGATTCACAATCAATTAATGTCATTAGGGGATTACAAAGAGATAAAGAAATTGTGACAAAACTTGTTGACAATCCATCTTATATTGTATCATATGATCGCACTTCGGGGTTACTCGACGAAAATACCGTCAATTATGTGATTATCACCAACGAAATGTTAGCAAATTCTGGGTTGGAAGATAACCTTCAATATTTTGCTCAATCAAAAATAGATAAAGGTTTGTCTGCGGATATTTTCACTGTTGAGGAAATTGTAAGTAACCCTGAATACTCAGTAAATGGCACATGGGGTGATAATAATCCAGATAATCCCTTTTATAAGAGCGAAATAACAGAAAATTTTGAAATGTTTGATGACACACAAGCAAAAATACGAAATTTTATCAGGTATGCATATATCAAACTGGAAACCGATTATGTTTTGCTTGCTGGAGATGCTGATGGCCATTCTGAGGAAGATAACATTATACCTGTGAGAAGACTCTACGCATGCGAGGAGGGACTACCTTTGGGCATGGGAACACTAGATCTTGAAGAGGATAACATACCATCAGATGTTTACTATGCATGTCTCGACGGTAATTTCAACTATGACATGGACGAACGATGGGGTGAAAACGCCACTGATAACAATATTGCAGATGCCGAAGAAGCCGATCTCTTAGCGGAAGTCTATGTTGGAAGGACATGTGTTGATTCAGATGTCGAAGTAGCAAACTTTGTGATGAAAACACTTGGATATGAGAACTCTGGTGAAGAGTTATATCTGGCCAAAGCACTTATGGTCGGTGAATACCTGGGATTCCCTGGAGTATCATCATATGGTGGAAACTATAAAGATTTGATTATTCCTACTATCCCCGCAGATTTTAATGTCGATACTCTCTATGAAAGAAATATCCCTTGGGATAAATATGATCTAATCGACATTCTTAATATTGCTACACCTCACCTCATAAACCACCTGGGTCATGGTAATGTTCATTATGCTCTAATGATGAACAATGATGATATACGTTCGTTGATAAATAACAAGTATTTTTTTATATACTCTCAGACATGCCTTGCCGGTTCATTTGATAATTGTTACCGCGATAATTATTATGAGGACGACTGTGCTGCAGAGTATTTCACTGTGGAAACACCACATGGTGCCTTTGCCGTTATTATGAATGCTCGATTTGGTCTTGGTAGTGAGGATACTCTATATGCGCCATCACAGATACTTGACGAATCATTCTTCAAAGCCTTATTTACAGAGGACATAAGACAGCTTGGAAGGGCAAATCATTATTCAAAAGAGGATCATATATGGCATATAAATGAAAATGGCATAAGGTGGGTCTACTACGAGACAAATTTACTTGGAGACCCAGAAGTCGCTATTAAGGATCCTGCCCCATCAAATGTTGAATTAATGATAAGTATTACCCATCCACAAAACGATGGTTTACTGTATATTCTCAACAGTAGAATATGTCCAATCCCTCTATTAAAATTACCAATCGTAATAGGTAAAATAACAGTCCAAGCAGAAGCAACCTCTGATCCGGAAGGACAGGTTTACAGTGTTGAATTCTATCTGGATGGTGAATTACAACTTATTGATTCCGAACCCCCATATGAATGGGAGATAACTTCACAGTTAATGGGACAACATACAATAACTGTAACTGCTCATGG
>CAZXHI010000170.1:0-13774 GCA_964640555.1 uncultured Thermoplasmatales archaeon
ATGATTGATATCAATAAATACAGTTCTTTGAAATACCTGTTATTTGGTAATCTTTATTTTTCCGAAGGTTTACAACTGGCAATTGCCACGGTAATTATTCCTATTTATTTATTGGAAAAAAATTTCCCCCCAGAACTAGCAACCCTTGTAATAGGGATGATTATGATACCTTGGGCAATCAAATTTGTCTTTGGTTGGATAGTTGACTATTCTATTCAATTAAGTAGAAAGCAATTTATACTTTTTGGGGGCCTAGTTTCATCTGTTAGTCTTATAGCCATTGCTTTTGTTGATCCATCTGTCAGTTTGATAACTTTCTTATTACTCTTGTTTATTGGTCACTGTGGAATAGGATTCCTTGATGTTTCTGCAGACGCCTGGGTAATTGAAATTTCACATGAGAAAGAGCGGGGGAAACTGAACGGTGTAATGGCTGCTGGTTTGTTCGCCGGTATGGCTACTGGGGCCTCCATAATAGCCTTAATAGCACAAAGTCTTGGTTATAACATTGCTTTTTTAGCAGCTGGCTTATTGATATTACCAATAATTCTTTTCCCATCCTTTATCAAGGAGATTAGAAAAGTCAAAAAACATCAAAAAATTGCATTACTCCTCATCAGTGAATTCAGAAAAAAAGCAACACGGCGTATAGCCGTTTTTTTACCAATAGTCGTAATTAGCGGCGGAATTATCCAATTTGCAGTTCCAATCTACATGAAGATTAATCTTCAGCTGGATATAGGTCAAATAGGATTGATTTCAACAGTATTCATACTGGCAAAAGTGATCGGTTCGATAGTTTGTGGAGCAACCTCAGATAAATGGGGCAGGAAAACAGCTATATACATTATTCTTGGATTAAGTGTTTTATTTTCATCTTCGTTGATATTTGTAAATAATTGGCAACTTTTGACTGTTCTCTATGGAATAATTGGATTTCTGAGTGGCGGCTTACTTTCAGTGTTAATGGCTACATGTATGGACATAACCAATCCAAAAATCGGTGCGACACAATTTTCATTTTTAATGAGCCTGGCAAATGCTGGCGAACTAGGAGGGGGAGCTATAAGTGGTACCCTGATTTCGCTGCTTGGTTTTAGCCGCGTATTTCTCTATTCTGCTTGGGTTTTTGGACCTGCCTTAATTATATTGTATTTTGTTAAATTCAAGAAGCAAACCAGAAAGGCATGACATATTGCCCACGAAAAAAAGATTCGACAGTAGTACAAGATACCAAGATAGCTTGTGTTTATTTTAGTAAATCATAACGCAGCATCGCATCGCGGATTAGTTCAGTTTTTGAACCGTCTGAATCAACTAAAGTAAGTGTAGTTCCTTCAACTGGACAGCCTTTTGAATAACATATATCTTGATGCACATCGCTTTTAACCTTTCCACCCAAATGAGAACTCATCCCATATGCAATATGTAATCCAACTTTTTCATCTTCAAGAATATTACCAGTGATTACTGCCTTTGGATTACAACCAATACCCAATTCGGCAATATTTCTGCGCGTATCATTTTCTGCAAAGAATATCCGCATTTCTTCTGCCTTTCTACTAGTTCCAATAACTTCAACAATCCTGTTATTTTTAATAATATACTTTACAATTTCTTCATCATAACTAACTGGTAGTATTCCTTCAGTCTTGCTTTCTCCAAACTTGTAAATCTCCTCGGATGTTGCTTCATAGGGGGCCTTCCAACCTTCTCCACTAGGAAAATTTATGAATTGACCTTTTATACTGCAATCCCCACTTTCAGATTTTGCAACACGATTTCTTAAATCAACATATAACGTGTCGCCCGTTGAAAACACTACTTCCACAGCAATAGCATTATTTAACATGCGTTCAATAGCAGTAGCATACACCTGTACCTCTGCATAGTTGGCTCTAAATGCAGTTTCTTCCATCCTTCTTTCTACCGTAGGCATGCTAGCACAGCGAGTTATACTTTCTTCAGCAAGACATATCGTTACCAGTGAGGATGTTGCAGAGAACTCAGTCATCGCGATGACCAAGTTTGATTTGCGGATCGCATCAATGACCTCCTGTGGAATAGGTGCACTAGGTTGGCCTGTAGCATCATATTCCAATATAACAACAGAGAATCCTCGCTCAGCACCCATTTCTCTGAAAGTATTGTACCACTCTTGAGCCATTTCTCTACGGTCCTTCCATGCCGCAGAATCCCCGATATCATCATGTGGAATATCTACCAAGAATAAAATTTTCTCGCCAGGTTTAGGTGAAAATACCGCTTTAAATAATTTTCTTCTTTCCTCGGGCCTCATTTTTTTATCCCCAATAATAGAAGAACAGCCATTTCTTTATAAAAATTGTAGTCTGAGACCTTATATCGCAAAAATCAGATTATTGATAGATAAATACAATCCCCTGTTTTCCGCCATCTTCATAATAAATACAAGCTTTTTCAATATAAATGATTTCATCTATAGATACATACAGTGGTTTTAATGCAAGAGAGCCCGATACATTTTCCCATTCATTATTCAAGTAATTTTTTACATTACCCACATTCTGAATTGGATCAGACGTATTTCCAGAGTTTTCAAAATTGTCTTTTAAATAATCGTGTAATGCAGCTCCAGTTTCCCATGTTGATTCATTAGGATTAGGCCATGGTTTGACCAAAAACCGTTCTTTAACAGATATATCATTGCCTACGTTTCCTTCAGTGGAAACAGTGATATATTCGGTAGATACACTAACATTATAGCAATATTCCATGTCTGGGAAAAGAAAGCCAGTTGTATTCTCAAAAAATCTGCTGTCCATACCCTCAACCATTGTAGAAAAGCTTGTGGCGATGTTTTGTAACTCAGCTTCTTTCCGCCAATCGTTTTGAAAAACCAGTGAAAATACCGCAGCTATAAGAATGCCCATGGCAATCATGAGACCAATCTGAGAAAGGGTCAGACCCATTACACAATTATTGTCTCTAATAAATCTTGACATATGTCCTACCGTTGTCTTCTTTTATAAGCTCGAGTTTCAAATCATAAACGCCCGGATGAAACATAGCTATTTCATTGTGATTTTTACCTGAGAAACGTGCATTTGAATGATAAGTAAAGATTTTCCCAGTATTCATCACAAAATAATAGTTATTACTCGTATTTTCGTCAAGTGTGATGTTATCTGGTTCAAAGCTACTATTCACTGGTAAACCACCGAATACAATGAATCGTATGGAAGAGGGAAAATCTGCATGTACTGTAACCATTGTTCCCTCATCGGCGTACTCAAACATGTTTTCGGCCTCAGATACAATTTTATCTGTTTCGCATTCAACTTGGTGAATCTGTGAATCTATCCAAATATTATGAATTGAAATGGAGAAAACAGCGATAATTGCAGCTGCTACAATGATTGCTACCACGATATAGATGGGTAAACCCATAACTGCCTTTTCATCACACAACATTCAATACTTCCCTGTATTTCATTAATCAAATAGACATTATAAAAATTTATAAATATTTAAATAAGTATCTATTGATAGTAAATGTAAAATGAGAACATCAAATCATCAGATTTTAGGAATATCAACGACTTTCATCAAAAACGAGAAAGCAGTTCTAGGATTACCAGTGAGATTAACAGTATCCCTCATTGTTGGAACCGTGGCACTAGTTGCAATACTATCCTATGTTATGAATCCATGTCTATTTCCAGATAGAATGATAGTATCTGTAAATCCCATGGTAAATATTGTATCTGGAAATAATTCTACTGACGTAAACATCACAATTTACGTCAATGAAATCGATGGATATCCCATTAAAAACGCAAATGTCATCATAAAAGGGTTAACAGGGTTAGGTGCAAATCACACGGATGAAAACGGAAAAACTATTATTCAGATAACTGTAAAACTAGAAAGTGGAGTAAATGAAGGATACCTAGACGTTTCCGTCAAAGCAGCATGCCATGAAACATTCTCACAGCAAGATATGATAAAAATACTGCAACATTGATCACCTATGAACCATCTTCTATTTTACTATGTATTTCACCGGTTTTTTTAAAAGGTCTAACAATTACTGACCCGACGCTGAACGCCTTAAACAATGCCGACCCAATAAGGATAAAACCTACCAACAACAAAAACAAAGGGGAAACAATAATTTCTTTCTGACCAATGGCAATAATTATTGCAGCGATAAAAGCAATAATTCCTCCAATGACACCCGTAATTTCTATGGGAATCTCCATTCTACCAAGCTTCATCACAGGAGGTTCTCTGCGCTCAATTTTCTCAAGTCTGGATTCAACCCTTTCCAAAAACTTAGAATTATAAATATGACCCTCCTTAATTTCCCCATTAATGATATCTAAAGAAGAACTAATCTCACCAATTTTTTCTTTTAGAGAAGCCACCTCAGTTTGCTGTGATATTAATTCCTCTTGAATGATGGTAAATTCATTACCAAGTATTCTTGACACTTCATCAAAGTTTTTATCTTCCGTTCCGCCCTTTAAAATCTCAAAAATTCTCCCCATATTCCCTTCTACCATATTGCCTGGCGTCAAATTATCAGAAGAACCCGGTTTTCTACGAGACAGTCTTTTTTCTACTGCAGATAATCTAGAACTTAAACTATTTGCTGTCTGCTCCAGTTTTCTAATCCAACTTCTAAACGACTGAACAGTATCCTCGGAAGGAGTTTTGTCCCTGAGCGCTTTCTTTTTCCTCGTGTTAGTCTTGCGTTTATCAGCTAGCATAGTTCAACTCTTTTAATTTCTACAGACATGTACCCTGCATTATGGACGATATGACTCTTTAGAATGAACGTCACTCGATCTTGGAATATCATAGTAACAGAAGCATCATTGAAACGCGATTGGCTCATCCTCTGTAAAGCAGTACGGTTTCAAGGTCTTCAAAATCTTCATATCCTGATGCTTTTACAGTCATTTTCATATATGCCTCATTGACATTAGCATCTAATTTTACCTCATCATCAGCAAAGGTAAGGGTAGCTACACCCTGTGCGTCTGTTGTAGCTTCCTGAGCCGTGTGTCCACCCGAAAGTCTTACAACCGCACCTGAAATAGGATCATGACGATCATCATTAGTCGTAACTTTAACATTAACAGAAAATCCGCTAAAATTCAATTCTGCAGCTGACCCACCTGCATCTTCTGTTTGAACCGAGCCAGAGGTAACTTGAGCATTCATAGTTTGTATCCCCTGAGGGATCATAAAAATTACTGCCGCAATAACTGCCACAGCCACAATCATGACTATTATCAAATACATTGGCAATCCTAGTACTTGTGCCTCATTGTTGCTCCTAAAATGAGATAATTTTAACATATTTTTTCCCCCTGTTTTCTTTTAATCAAAAGATGATATTAAACCTATTTATATAAATATTTCTTTTTATTTAAATTTATAAAAAATGTTGCACCTACACACTCTTGCCAGTACATTTACAGAACACTGAACCAATATAAAATCTAGGATTTCCCCATTTTACAATTAACACATATACCATGTTGACTGTCAAAACAACTACTGCAAACAAGTCGTCCACATAAGCTACAGCTATTCATAACACCTGGTTTGCCGCAAATATTACACAAACCCATAAGGTCCATGTTCTAATGCGCTCCAAGTAATATCAATTTTTTCTTCAACTCATCCAGTGGAATGGTCGTAACAACGAGAGGAATATTTTCACGCTCAGCCAATTTTATCGCAAGAGAGTCAACGGACCCTGGTTTATGATAAACGACAACCGTTGGTTTAACAGGATGAACACGGACAGCAATCATAGGACTTCTACCATATTTTATACCAGTGAATATCAACGCCCTTTCCGTACTCCAACCATAAAGTTTTGCATAATCAGCAGAATTTATGGTCTCAATAGTCCTAATACTATCAACCACTGTAAAACCCTTCACACTTTTATTAAGACCAATATCTTTAGAGGTCAAAATTTTCCCAGATATCTCTTTAATGAAGGTATCCACAGGAATTGAAAACGGATACTCCATTATCTCGAGAATTCCACCACGAGTCTCAATCATAGAACTATACTGAAGTAAAATCTTCCCACCACGTTTTTTTTCATCAATTTCTATGAGAGCACCGATAACTTTCTTGATAGTCTGTATACCTGGAGATTTTCTTCTCCCCGACTCATAATCGCTTATAACACTCGGAGATAGCATTAGATGGTTTGCCAGTTCAGTTTGACTAATGTCAAAGACATTACGCCATTTGCGAATGGTCTGGCCAGGTTTTGGACTAAGAGTTATCTCGCCAGCTATTTTCTCGGACAAAGCATTTTTTATATTCATATCTCACTCCTTCATAGGTTTAAACTTATATCCATAATATATTGCACCTGTGTATCCATCTTCTTGAATTCTTCGGAAAGTATTTTCAACTTTCATACCAATCTTTACATCATCTATATCACAATCCACAATTTGAGCTGTTATTTGAGGGCCTTCTTTCAATTTGATAATTGCAACTGGATAGGGAACCTGCTCTTCAAAAGCCTTAGGTCCTGCATAGATAATAGTATAAGTAACAATTTCTCCTTTCCCACTAAGCTTTATATCTTCCATCTTGCCCAAACTTTTTCTTCTGCAATGTGGACAGGCTTCACGTGGTGGAAAAAAGATTCTTTCACATGATCCGCACTTGTTTCCTATAATGTTGTATCTCTGAGGAATCTCTCTCCAAAATCTCGCAACTCCTCCTGCCATTTACATCGCCTCCAATATATGAACAGTACAAGTTGCACCAGAGCCACCTACGTTATGAGTCAGTCCAATTCTTGCATCCTTAACTTGTCTTTTCTCTGCCTCTCCCCGCAATTGTTGAGCAATTTCTACTATTTGAGCAACACCCGTAGCCCCAACAGGATGACCTTTTGACTTCAGACCACCACTAGTATTCACTGGCAGTGAACCATCCAAAGTGGTAATTTTATTTTCTACTGCTTTTCCACCCTGTCCTTTTTCTACAAAGCCAAGATCCTCAATTGCACATATCTCTGCAATAGTAAAGCAGTCATGAACCTCTGCCAAATCAATGTCACTGGGCGTTAAGTTTGCTTGCTTATAAGCCATTTTGGCCGCATGAATCGTCGCATCTAATGTACAGATATCCCTCCGCGAGTGAAGCGCAAGAGTGTCAGAACCCTGCCCAGACGCGATGATTTTGACTGGTTTGTTAGTGAATTCCTTAGCCTTTTCAGCCGCACATAACACAACAGAGGCTGCACCATCGGTTACAGGCGAACAATCCAGCAGCCCAAGAGGATGTGCAATCATAGTAGCATTTAACACCTGTTCTAAGGTAATCTCCCGCTGATATTGCGCATAGGGATTCAAGGCACCGTTGGCATGGTTTTTCACTGCAACCTGGGCAAGTTGTTCTTTTGTTGTTCCGTATTCGTACATATGTCTTTTTGCAATCATAGCATAAAGTCCTGGGAATGTCACACCAAAAAATGCCTCCCATTCTTGATCCGCTGCTGTAACAAGAGTTTCCGTTGCAAAATTACCTCCAACGTCATTCATCTTTTCAACGCCGCCAACTACAACTATGTCATTCATTCCAGATGCAATTGATAAATACCCTTCTCTTATCGCAAGACCACCAGAAGCACATGCACCTTCAACACGAGTGGCAGGAATATGTAAATGTGAAAAACCAGCTGCATCTGCGACCAACGCTCCAACGTGTTCCTGTCCAACAAATCTTCCTGAACTCATCGAACCGATATACATAGCATCTATGTCTTTTCCACTTATACTTGCATCAAGTATCGCTTTTGATCCTGCTTCTGCAATTAATCGACGAAACGATTTATCCCATAGTTCTCCAAATTTTGTAAGTCCCACTCCAATAACTGCTACATCTCTCATCTCATATCACTCCCAATACAAAAGATCCGTAAGTTTAGCATATGTACCATAATCGACATATTCTTTATCTTCTACCATTTGTGCCACTGTCGGAGCATTATCACGCGCCAACTCAGTAATTTTATCTGTAATAGTGATATCGAAACCATCACTCCCAGCCCCTGAACCATAGCTTGTAAGAAATACTCTTTCTCCTGGTTTAGCAACGTCTAACACTGATGCCAACCCAACAAGTGAAGCCCCAGAATATGTGTTACCAATATACGGCACGATAAGTCCTTGTTTTATTTGATCATATGTAAAACCGAGTTTTTTGGCAACACTTACAGGAAATTTGCCGTTAGGTTGATGAAAAATTGCATAATCATAGTCTTCAGGTTTTGTATCAACTTTTTGCATAAGATTAGTTGCACAGCTTATTGTATGTTTAAAATATGCTGGTGTTCCAGTAAATCGTCCCCCGTGAGATGGATATTTCCTCTCAGCCCTTCTCCAAAAATCTGGCGTATCTGTAGTAAAGGAACATGTATGATTTATAGTCGCGACGACATTATCCCTTCCTATTATAAGGGCAGCTCCTCCTGCAGACGCCGAGAATTCCAGGGCATCTCCTGGAGCAGCTTGTGAGGTATCGGCACCCACTGCTAGCCCATATTTTATCATATCTGCCTTAACAAGTGCTGTACAAGATTGCACTCCCGCAGTTCCAGCCTTACAGGCAAACTCATAGTCTGCTACCATCAAATCAGGAGTTGCACCAATCGCTTCTCCAACAATTGTTCCAGTTGGCTTTACAGCATATGGGTGAGATTCACTCCCAATATAAATAGCACCAATATCTTGAGGATCTATTGTGCATCGTTTAAGTGCTGAACGCGCTGCTTCCACACTTATTGTTGCCGTGTCCTGATCTATCGAAGGAACTGATTTTTCGTTTATTCCAAGTCCTCTGCTTATTGTTGCTCCGTCTTTACCCCATACAGATGCAATAACCCCTGCCTTAATTCTATATCGAGGTATGTATGATCCATAACTGACAATACCTATGTCTTTCATCTTTAATTACCCAGAGGAATAAACAAGAAGAGATATTTAAAAATGACGATTTATTTTTCGTCTATAAACGAATATTTTACCCTTGTAACGTTATTTTCTTCCCTTTTTTCAAGGCATCAACAGATTTATCTGCGTGTTCTTCCAGTTTCTTTTTGTCCATCACAGCACTGCGGGCCCGGACATTTTGTTCCTGGATAGCTTTTTTAGCTTCCTCCCACCGTTTCCTCCGTTCCCCTTTAACAGCAATTATTTTGGATCTCATCTCAACTGCTTTCTCATGATTTGCTTGAGCATCATTCCGTACTTCAATATATTGCTCATGTTTCTTGTTAGCTTCACCTATGGAAATAGATAACTCACGAACTAATTTGATATATTCCTCATGTTTCTTCTGATTTTCATCATAATATTTCTGAACCTTTTCGTGCTCTTCATCTGCCTTCTTGAACAGTTCAGTTATGACATCATCCTTATCAGAAATATCAATTTCTAGTAATTTTTGTTTCTCCAACCGCTTTTTAGTGTGTTCATACTCGTTTCTCTTTTCCCGTATCAAGTCAATCAGTTCATTCTCTTCAGATGAACTCATCGGAGTTGTTTCCTGCCGGTATTCAAGCATCTGAAAATCTGCCTTGAGTTCCTCAACACGCAATGGTAAATTCCTAAAAACCTCGCCCTTTTTCTTCTGTTTTGCCTCAATAAGTTTCTTTGCCTGCTCCTGCAGTTTATTCCGTAGTTCCTTGTGATGTCTCATTTTAGAAACAAATTCGTCTCGCTCTTCCTTAGCTTTCTTCATCGTTTCTCTAAGTTCCTTATGATTCTCATTTAACATGTCCCGTTCTTCTCGTAACATCTTCGCCAAATCATTGAGTTCATTACGTCTCTCAATATAGGACTGATATTTCTTCTCTGAATTCCTCAGTTGCTCTATATCTTTCTTTTTACTAGATTCGTCGATCATAGGAAACACAACAACATATTTTGTAATGAATCTGCCAATATCATCTAACCACTATCTCAATCTCATTTTTACCTTTTACGGCAATCCATGGCATCTTTATATCAGCGTAACCGCCAGCAGGGATAATAATATCCTCTACTTTATTCTTTTCCTCGTTGTTCACATACAAAACAACACTAACATTACTGGCTGACGCGTTGCCTTTATTCTCTAGTTTAAAAGAGGATGTTACCCTGTCCCCCTCCTTGAATGTCTTTGGCCAGTGGAATACACTACCAAAAGATAGCTCTGCTTTTGCACCTTTTATCATAGTCATAGTAGCCATCTTTTCTGATTTCTTTTTACCCTCTACATTAATCGCAATATTTATTTCTGCCCAATCGTCAGGTTTTACAAGATCTGTAGGTTTTACCATCAAAACCACAGGTTTGGATTTACCGGGTTCCAATGTAATCTTTTTTAAATCTAATGATGTAGTCCATTTAGGAGATTCTGAATTTACTAGGGCCGTTATCTCATAGCTGCGAGTCTTCCTAGTATGATTTTTAATTATAATTTCAAAACTTGCTACCTCATTGGGGAATATCTCCTTTATGCGTTCAAGACAGGTAATTTTTACAAATTTAGTGGTAAGTAAGAATATCATTATTATGATAATGAAGAAGGCTATAATAAACAACATTGCAACCAGGAAATGAGGTGCATAAGAGCCGAATACTCCATCAAGACCCAGACTCTCTGCTGCAGATTCAAAAAATCCATACAGATTTTCCAGAAAATTTGGACCAATAATTGTTGTAGTTACATTTACTGTTTTAGATATGTCACCGTTTTCTGAAGTGACGGTAAATGTCAATTTATCGGAGGTTACATTCGTATTCTTTGGAACATATATTGTTACTTCGATTTCGGATTCGTTGTTAGGATACAAATTCTTTACAATTTTTTTATACGATAGATTCCATCCATGTTCTGAGGATGCTTCTATCTGGTAATCATCAGACCAGATGCCGGTATTCTTGTTTTTAATCTTAAAATGATACGTATCATTTTCTCCATGCCGTATTGTCTTATTTGATGATGGAGTAATAATATTTATATCGTACTCAACTGCATCTTCAGATACTTCTACAACTGCATCAAAAGTATCCTTTCCAGTGCTACCAATTGCAACAAAAGTTACTTCGAGTTTAGCACCATCAGCAGCTAAAGTATCAGATGTGACTATTACGTTAACAGTTTCCGCTCCATCCTTAGATATGGAAACGGATTCTGAACTAATTTCAATATTCCAATCTTCTTTTTCTTCTTCTGAAAAACCAGATGTCGTTATCTTAACAGTATCGTCTTCAGAATCACTTGTAATATTAATGGTGTATTTTACATTCCCGCCAGGTACAACTTTTTCGTTTGTAGGATCAGCGCTGACATCCATTTTAATATGATTTGTCTCCTCAAACTCTACTTTGAGTGAAGAGGGACAGTTATTTGAATCATACAATAAGTTCATATTCCTAAATAAATCAAAAATACCAAATTTAGTATCGTTATCAACAGATATTTTTAAACTCAGACTACTATTATATGTAATTTCACGATCATTTAGATTATCAAAAGCAAATAATACCAATGGATTATCCGACGTCTCGAGCAAATCCTGGATTGTGGTTCTATCAAATTCTTTTTCAGAAGAAGAAATTATGGTATCCCCATCAAATAAAGTAGCAAACAATTTTATTTTATTTCTAAGTAAAAGCATGTTGATTATATTTAGATCTTGATGACTTATGTATAAACTAGCTCTAGCCTTCTTTAGTATCTTACTTTGATAAAGTTTGGGTCCATCCCATTTTGGAGAATTTTCTGATAAATCACTACTTGAGGAAGCATCCTTTGTCGGTTTTTCCTCATCCATTTCATTTCCATCGTGAAGATAATAAACTTTTGTATTTTCATCTTCACTACCCGGTACTTTAAATGGCAAAGTTACCGATGATGAATGACTAGTTGAATCATAAACTAAAGACGATGAAATAACAGCAGTGAAAATTTCAGATACCTGCTCTGCGGTAATGTTAAATTCCCCATCTTCAATCATACTCCGGAATTCTTTAATTAATGCCCCCAGTTCTTGTAATGCAGGTATTTCGCTATTGTTTTCTCGATTTTCAAAAAACTCTAATATTTTTTCCCCAAAGCTTTCAAAAACTGGCAGTTCAATAGCCTTCAGCACGATATCAACTAGTTTCTTATTACCAGGAATTATTTCAATTGAAAATAATAAACTGTCTCCAGGATTCAATGTATAATTTACATTTTCTAATATAATTTCTTGCTCATGAATGCTTTTTGGTAATAATTTTGGAGTGATTTGCACAGTTGTATTTTTTATTTCTTTAGGTGATGGTATAAGTGATTCACCATTTATTGAATATAAACAAACCTTCACTTCATCTTTATTCATACCAAATTTTGAAGTCAGCTCTGATAAAAAATAAAGATCAAATGCAACATCGCCTTTTATTTCAACAGATTCATTTCCATAATGTTCGTATGCCTCTACAATACGAAATGGATGAGGGAGAAGTAGATCAAATCCCCCAAGTAAATCCATATATTGATCATACTCACTTCCCATGAGCTGCATTGCCCACGCAGCAAACCAATACATCAATTCATCAGAGTTAGGTTCAAGTCCATTTAGCAGTAGAGGGGGATATTCAGAATCATTCTGTTTTGTTGGAGGGTCTTGTGAAACAAGAACAGACATACCATACATTGAATCAGATTCGCTAGACCCATCAAGGTTTATAATATCCTTAAAATAAAACGTAGTTTCTTCACTTACCGGATCTGCACTAACTACTGGAGCAATTATAAGAGCAGGTAGCAATGAACCTAAGATGAATATGGAAGATAGTAGAATTATCCTTAGAGTTCTGGTTAAACGCATCTAATTACAACCTCGATAGTTAATATCATGCTTATTAATATATAAATCTTTGTTTACAGCAGTTATCGTTTTTCCAAGTAGCAGATTAGCCATATGGCAACATACCCCCATACTATATTTAAAATTTAATAAATTTCATGTTAATAAATATTGCTCCATATAATAATTGGATAAATTGATTATATACAAAAGAGAAACACTAGTGGCATAAACATATGTATTTATTCAAAAAGACATAAATAGGCCATAAAACATTTTAGTGGAACAGCACTCTAAAATTAAAGGTGGTTAATGAGGAAAAAAATATATCCCCAAACTAGGGATAACCATGTTGTTATATTGCTCACACTGTTAATTCTATTATTTTCAAATATATTTAGCCCCAATCTAGTAACTGCACAAGATGAAGGACTAATCCTAGATGTAACAAATGAATCATATGAACAGATTGGCGAGATAGAGGAAGGCGAATATTTTCTTGTTAGCACATATATCTTAAATGAGAGTGGTTTCCCTACTTATCAAGTAGGCGTTGAAATAGAGTTTAATGGAAAAATATATCAAATTAATATTGAAGATGAGAATTTTGAAATAACTATTGAGGCCCCACCAGTGTCTGAAGACACCATGTTTACAGTAAAAGCATCTAAGACTGGATTCATGTCTGATAATGTAAATATAACTGTATTGAATAAACCTCAGCTGATTATTACACCCGATTCTTATACCGTTGAAGAGAACAAGCAGTTTTCTGTTGTAGTAACAGATGAAAATGGAAAATCTGTAGCAGGAGTAATTGTAGGAATACAAAGCTGTACCGGGGAAGATTATATAGATATCACAAATGACAATGGTCGTGCATGGTTAATAACTCCAGAAGGA
>CAZXHI010000171.1:0-4971 GCA_964640555.1 uncultured Thermoplasmatales archaeon
ATATAACTTTTTTAAAAAAATGGTCGTTTTTTGTGAATATGTGAAAAGATGTTAATCTTAGGCAATTTCCGGCAAGATTAATCCTTATAAACCTGATTTTATATATAACTTCTTTCTGGCTACCGAGAGGGCGATAATCTCCATTATGAACAAGATTTTCTTTTTGTAAGAGAATTTAAAGAATTTCTTGAATTGGATAAATAGCCATAGAATCAAATATTGTTTTGAAAAGCCCAAGTTGAAAACAGGGGCTTAATGAGATCAAAACAATAAATTTATTATATTGAAATATAGGAAGCGCATTGTTATGGAGAAACTTGTGATTATTAGCGCATCAAAATCACCAAGAATTTATTCAAGCTGGAGTAATTATGGTAAGAGAGTCATTAAACAAAAAACCCTATATGCTCAATGGTGGAGCCATGCAATAAGACCCGAGCATGACAATGAACTTCAATCAAATCTACCAATAAAGCTATATGTCTATGTTGGCGGAAAAGTAAGACATTTGATAACAGTGAAAGAATTTGTTTCAGAACCCGGAAATCATCGTATTCCATGTCCTTGGTCAGAATATGTTTCTCTCGACGGTGAACAAAATCCTAATCCTCCTGCCCGTTCTCGTTATGTTAAAACATGGTTTTTGATAACAAAATTTAAACCACTTGAAAAACTTTTAGATTTAACTGATTTTACGTTATTTAAAAGGAGAGATGATATTGAAGATAAAGATCTTCCATCATCATTGATAAGTTCATTTGGTTATGGGTATATTTCTTAACATTACAACATTTCCCCATTCACAAAAAACCTTAGAATTAGGCATAAGCGAGGCTACTAGCAAATAAAAATAAAAGAAGGATGAGGGGTTATTCAATTTCACCGGCAAAATTGTGTTCAAATCTCGCCCCCTGCATTTTTAAATTAAATAAATGATGGTTTCGATTCAATTTTCCAGTTATAACAAAAATATTATCGACCTAAGCTTGATAATACAAAAGATATTTTGTGGGTTCTTCTAATATCAACTGGACATGTCATTAAAAAACTGTTTCATTTTCTTTAGATACTCCTCAAAAGCCTGTCTTCCCTGTTCTGTAAGTTTCAACATAGTATGTGGTTTTTTTCCTACAAATTCTTTAATGATCTCGATATATCCCGCATTTTCAAGTTTACTCATATGTGCTGATAAATTTCCAAATGTTAACCCAGTCTGACGCATCATAAAGAGAAAATCAGCGCTTTCTACAACATACAAATGTGCCATGATGTTGAGACGAGCAGGTTCATGAATTATCTTATCAATAGCACTAATGTGTTGGATGTCATTGACAAACTTGTTTTTCTTAGGTGCCATCTGTTATATCCCCTTTTTGTAATGGATATCTTCTTACAAACCTGGTTAAATGCAATAAACCAACTAATACTGCGACAACTCCGAACATTCCAAATCCTATTACGGTATCATATGTAGAGCCAACATGGCTACTTGAGGTTTCTACTATAAATATTGAGGTGGCAAAGAATATACTATATATGTATAGTCTAGGGAAGTCTAGGTAATATGCCATTAAACTAAAGACAATAAGTGCATTAATTGCAAATATTATTCCCCAGATGGAAATATCTATATTATAGGAGATAAGATCTGTTTGTGTAAGTAATATGGCAGCTAGTCCAAATATAACTGAAATTGCTAGAATTATGACTACTTTAATTTTTTTCGATTTTCGCTTTGGGCCAAATTTTACGTTACCTATTCGAGGGATGGTGATGTATTTTTTTCCGATATAAAATATGATATATCCTAGAGATAGTAATATGATGTAACTTATTAGGTAGGTGATACCAGTTATTTCTTCTATAAATGGGGATATTCCAAAGCTTAATAGTATAAGTCCGAGGAATATGTCCCATAGACCGTCTTGGAAGCAGGATTTCCATGCTTTTTTTTCCATTTCTTTTAGGTTAATTTTCTTTGTCATTTTAAAATCCCTCTTTAGGTGTTGGATATTTTTTTATAAATTTGATAAGTGTAATTATACCATAGAAAAGAATTAGAGTCCCTGATATTCCAAAGCTAATTAAGTAATGAAGTGGTTCTCCAAAGATAGGTTTTAATAATTCTGCTAAAGGAATCCCAAGGCCAATTGAAACTGCATAGAGATAAAAATGCGGGTAATCCAAAATGTATGCAATAAGACTAAGTAAAATAAGAGCAAATAATCCTGCACCTACTGGTACTATATACCCTCCTACCTTAATATTATAAACACCTAAAAATGTTAGAACAACCATTACTACAATTATTGGAAAAAGTATTGCAATTAAAAGCCTTATTTTATTTTTGGATTTAGTTCTGTTTAGATTGAATTTTGCAATTCCAATTCGTGGGATAGTAATATATCTTTTTCCCAGAATGAGAATTAAAGGGGCAGGTAAAATCATAAAAATTATGTAGCTGGGATATAGTATTTCTCTTAGAATTGGAGCAATAGCAGCAAAGAATAGTAGAGAGCCATATGCCATATCATAAAGACCATCAGTAAAGGTAAATCGATATGTTTGTTTTTCAATTTTTTTTAAATCTATTTTTTCAGTCATTTTATATCATCATAATACATATGTAGTTTGTAGTATATAAAACTTTGTTTTACAAAGTTGTTTATAGTAATATTTTTTATAAATTATTTTTAAAAACGTACAAAAAATCAGCATTCATTGATATATTTTTTAACAAAGATTCAATTTATTTTTTATCACTTCATCTATCGGGCTAACGAGATTTGAACTTTTTTACCGGTAAACTATTGTTCAAATCCCTTCCCTTAAATAGTGATATATTAATATTTATAATATTATAATAATATTTAAACTAATATTTACTGACCAATTATTAAGATCAACGACTTATTCAAAACAAGATTTTAAGACCATCTTTTTGGTTGCTAAAAATGGGGTTTAAAGGAAGCCCCGATATTCATGTTGGGTGAAAATGTCACTCATTTTAATAAAAAATTTTGAATTACTTGTTTTAATTCATTTGATTTTATTGATGGAGTAAGGTGTCCATATTCTTCTTTAAATATATGAATTTGAGAATTTGGCAAAAGATTATTTAACATTTTACTATCTTCATACAAAGGATCATCCTCTGATGTAATAATTAATAATTTACCATCCCAATTTTGTAAGGTTTTTTTTATTAAAATATTTTCATTATTAAATGAGTTTATCAAATTAAAATCCCTTATTATTTTTTCCTTTGTATAATATTTCTTTAACTGTTGTTCTAGTAAATTTTTAGTAAACATGATTTTTGGATAAAAATCATTAGGTATATTTTCCAATTTATAATATTTTTTTAATTTAATTTTAATAAAATATTTTAATAAAAATTCAGGTAATACGTTAAATATGATATTTAAATTATTTTTTTTCTTTGTTTTTGGAATTACTGTATTTACTAAAATCAATGCTTTTATTTTTTTATAAAATCTACTGAAAAAAATCTGAGCTGTAATGCCAGATCCAGATTGTCCAAAAACAATCACCTTATCAATTTTTTCCTCCTTAAGAATTGTATTTATTGATTCTGCTAACTCATCAATATTTTCAACATTAGGTAAAGCTGGAGCTATAACTTTAAAACAATCCTCATAATCCATAATTCTATTAAAATTAATTTCAAGTGGAATTACACTGGAGATATGTGGTGTAAACAAAATTGTATCTTTTCCCTTTCCACATGAATAGTATTCTAATGGATTATCCTTATACATAATTATTTTCTTTTTATAAATATTTAAAAATTTATCATATTCATTTTTTATATTTTTTAATTCAATTTCAGATCCAATGGATTTATTTTTCATAATCATAAATAATTTCCGAGAATATTTTTTTTTCTGATTTTCTCAAATGTTCTAAAATTGTTGCCTTACCCTTTCCAATATTTTTTGCTAAACTTTGCGCTGAAATTTTTCGAGGGAAATCATAATAACCTTCCTTAAATGCTTTTAAAAAGACATCCATTTGTTTTGGAGTAAGAACGGACATAATATTGTTACAATCAAAACTCATTTTTTTAGAATGTAAAATTTTAACTGTTCCAATTTTTTTATAATGATTAACTATAATATCTATTGATTTTTTATCACCAATTATTGTAAGAATTATTTTTTTTTCCTCAAAAACAATTGGTGTTACAATTTTAATATTTAAATCAAATAAATCATCTCTCATCGGATTAGTTATTTGGAATATTTTTCCAAACTCTTCTACTTTTAATAGTATTATATATTCATTTTTATTTTTATAAAGTATGTCAAGAACTTTATAGGTTAATCCATCCTTATTTGAAAAATTTAAATCCTCAATTGAATAACCATTTTTTAAATTTGTTTTCGTGACATATAATTTTTTACCCGACTTAACATCAATATTCATAATTTCAATATGTTCCAATTTTTGTATTCTATCGAATGGAAGGTATTTTTTTATCATCTCTTTAATTTCATCATATGGTTCAACCAATATTGTGAATTTAATCATCATTATTATTGTATAAGTTTATGCTTATATAAATTTACCGTTCATGGTCGGTATAATTAATATAAGATATCTAATTGATAATTATTTATAAGATATACTCTGGGGAATAATAAATATGAAAAAAATAATACCAATAATATTAATAGGAATTTTAATCCTTAGTGGATTTGGAGCTGGTGCATTTTCTATAACAAAGACATCAACACAACAAATAACAGATGATGAATATGATATGGTGATTATAGCACCAGATAAGTTCTCAGATGCTATTCAACCATTGATTGATCATAAAAATAGCTACGATATCCAAACAATTTTAAAAACAACGGAAGAAATCTATTCGGAATATGATGGTCGTGATCAGGCAGAACAGATTAAATATTTCATTAAAGACGCAATAGAGGAGTGGAACATAAC
>CAZXHI010000172.1:0-7729 GCA_964640555.1 uncultured Thermoplasmatales archaeon
TAGGGTAAATATTATATGGGGCATTTTAATAACAATTGTTAATAATTGGTGAAAATAATGGCAGACAATAAGATTACGGAAGATATGAACATAAAAGAAGTTATTGATAAATATCCAGAGACGGTAAGTGTTTTTGCTAAATACAACATGGGTTGTATTGGTTGCATTGCTGCGTCTTTTGAAAAAATAAAGGATATTGCCGGTGTTCACGGTGTTGACGTAGAATCTTTTGTTAACGATCTTAATTCCGCCGTAAAAAGTTAGTAATATTTCTATAGTGAATTTTTAGTAATTACAAGCTCTCCATGTTTTATTCCTTTCAATGATTTAATGTTATCTGCAAGTTTTTGTATTTTACCAGTTTTTCCCTTTAGGACAAGGACCTCAAGGCAATTATCGTGATCAATGTGTATATGTGTTGTTGACAGTATTTCTTTGGTATGGTCATGCTGTAGATCAAGGAGCTTGTTTGTAAGGTCTCCCGTGTGGTGGTCGTATATCATTGTTAACGTACCAATCGATTCTGCATTAGGGTTTTTGTTTTCCTCTATTATGAGATTCTTCCGTACAAGATCTCGTATTGCCTCTGAGCGGTTTGTGTATCCTTCCATTTTGATAGTCTTGTCAAATTTTTTGAGAAGATCCGGTTCGATTGACACTCCAAATCGCGTAATTTTTTCAGCCATAATAACACGTTTAACAGATAATCGTGTCACGAATATAAATTTTTTGTTACCAAAATCGTTATATAACAAATCATCATTTACACATAAAAAATATATAAAAAATGTAAATAGGGAGAAAAAAATATGTGGCTTGTAACAACAATGATGGCAGCAATAATTGTAACTGCTGCATGGTACTTTACAAAAAGAGATTATAGGCTGGACTTACTAAGTTTAATGCTATGGGGGACTTCGATAATGATACTAGTTGACCATATTTTAGGTTATGAGGGGGGAGCATTTCTTGCATTAGAAACTGAAGGGCTAATCACAAATGCAACGTTACTTGGAGTTATTATGCTAATACCAATTTTTATTGTATGGGAAATAATTTTAATCCTTACAAAACCAAAAGTAAAAATCGAAATAGGAGGTAATTAAAATGGCGTGTTTTATAGCACCATTAAGTTTAGGAATAGTGACAACCATATTTAGAAAAAAAATACCTGAAAATTTAAAAATAGGCTGGTTAAATATAATGATCTTTGGCGGAGCAATAATGCTTGCAGTTGAACACATTGCGCATGAAGAAATAATTCTTTACCCACCATTTTTAACTGCTATGCAAACTCCTGCAGAAATCCCAGTTATGTTACAGGAAATGGCCGTAGTGGGTGGAACTATGACTATAGCTATGGTCGCCATATGGGCCGTAATGGTTTATATTTATAATAAAAAACCAGAACTACAAAAAAATATTGTAAAAAATTAGAATCTTTTGTTAGATTTTAATTTTCTCTTTTTTCTTTTTTTCCAAGAAAAACTCTTAAAATGCCAGGTTGACTACTTTGTATTTTACCAGCACCATAACCAATTTTTTCAATTTTTATAGGTGGCATTTCACCAAACTCTTCAGCAAGTGTTGTAATAACTGCTGCACCAGTAGGTGTAACCATTTCATGATTTGCATTGCTCTGATATACAGGAACATCTCTTAACAGTTCAACAGTAGCAGGAGCCGGAATCGGAATTTTTCCATGTGAGCAATTTACAAAACCACTCCCAAGCGGAAGTTTGGAACAAAAAACATGTTCAACTCCCAGCTCTTTTAAACCAATAACTGAACCCACGATATCAATTATTGAATCAACAGCACCAACTTCATGGAAATGAACATCATCAACACTAGTGTTGTGGACCTTACCTTCAGCTACAGCAAGATTGTAAAAAATTTTTTTACTCAAATCTTTAACTTCATCATCTAATTGACTGTCATCAATTAACTTTTTTATATCTTTAAAACTTCGATGATGCTGCTTTTTTTCATTAACTGTAATGTAAACATCAGAAGCAGTAATATTTTTTTTTTCAACTTTTTTGACATCAATACTGTATCCTGAAATGCCAAGTTTTTCAATTTCTTTTTTTAAAAATTCAATGTCAACACCTAGATCAATAACTGCCCCAAGTATCATATCACCGGCAATACCTGAAAAACAATCAAAATACGCTACGTTCATTTTTTCACCTGTTTATTAGACTTGCAAAATATCCTGCACCAAAGCCATTATCAATGTTTACAACAACAACGCCTTCAGAGCATGTATTCATCATGGTAAGTAGTGGTGCAATACCCTGAAAACTTGCTCCGTAACCAACACTTGTTGGAACAGCAATCACAGGTTTGGATGTTAACCCACCTACGATACTTGCAAGCGCACCTTCCATACCTGCTATGACAATTATCACGTTTGAATCAAATATTTTATCTTTAATATCAAACAAACGATGAATACCAGCAACACCAACATCATAAGCTTTCTCAACCTTGTTGCCCATGAGTTCCGCGGTCACAATAGCTTCTTCAGCAACAGGAATATCAGACGTTCCTGCTGTTATAACTAAGATATTTCCCTTTTTTGATATTAACTTCTTTTTTTTGATTACAATTGTTTTTGCAAGTTCGTTGTACTCTGCATCCGTATAAACTTTTTTTACGGTGGTAAATATCTTTTTATTTGCCTTTGTCGCAAGAATATTGTGATTTCTTTTTGACATTGTTTCAATGATTTTAAGAATCTGAGGGATTGTTTTACCCTGACAAAAAATAGTTTCGGGAAATCCTTTACGCAATGTCCTATGGGTGTCAATTTTTGCAAATTTTAAATCTTCATAGGGAAATGTTTTTAGTTTTTCTAAAACCTCTGCAAGATTGATTTTTCCTGCTTTAAAATCTTGTAATATTTTCTTCATGGTATGAGAACCTCATTCAAACTGCCAGTTCTATATCCTTCGATATCCAGTGTTATATACTTAAATCCAAGTTCTTTGAATTGTTTCACGATTTCTTCAGAATGTTTTAGTATGATCTGAAAATCATTTTTTGGTACTTCAATTCTCGCGGTTTCAGTATGATATCGCACACGGAACTGTTTCGCACCCAATGACTGTATAAAGCCCTCTGCTTTTTCAACCACCATCAATCTTTTTTTTGTTATGTTAATTCCATAAGGAAATCTTGATGCAAGACAAGCAAACGACGGTTTGTTCCATGTATCGAGATTCATCTTTTTTGACAAGTCTCTTATTTCTTTTTTCGTTAATTTAACGTCAATTAAAGGACTTATGACACCTAGTTTTTCCAATGCATTCATACCTGGTCTATAATCCTGCAAATCGTCATAATTACTCGCATCGAGTACATAAGTTATATTCTCTTTTTTTGCCACTTCTTTTATTTTTGAAAAAATATGTTTTTTACAGTAATAACATCTATTAGACGGGTTCTCTTTGAATTGTTCAATTTCCCCTATGTCCAGATTGATAATTAGGTGTTTAACTTTCATCGTCTTAGCTAGTTTTTTTCCTTCTTCTAGTTCTTTCTCTGGATGAAGCAATGATGAAATAGTAACTGCTACAGCATTCTTCCCCAGAATCTCAGATGCTACTTTGAGTAAAAACGAACTATCTACGCCACCAGAAAAGCCAATAGCCACGCTATCCATTTTTTTGAGATTACTTTTTAACTGTTTCAGTTTGCCAATAGAATTTCTCTGCACAGAACATCGAATAGAAACTATCAAATATATAATGATTTTCCGAGAAAAACCATGCGAAGTAATTGTTTAATTTTTTTGTTTTTTCTTTTCTGATGATAGATAACTGATGCCAGTGTCTGTGAGTTCTAATGTATCGTGTGAAATATATTGTAACATTTCCATCTGTGATAGTTTGCTTATCATCTTCCTTAGTTTCTGTTCAGATATATGAAGTAATCTCGCAGCCATTTCCGCATCCATGTCCCTTTCGAGCATCAGTTTTAGCAGGCCGTATTCTTTTTCATAAATTCTAGTTTCTTTTTCAATTTCACTTGGTTCCATGCTCTCATGTCCAGAAAGTTTCTCGACATAGTTTTGTATAATTCTGTCAATGTTTAACCGATCCAATACTTTACCTTCTTTATCATACAATGTGCAAAATTTGCTATCAGATTCATGCTTCCAAGATGAAACATTGCTCCATATGTAACCCAACAGATTCTCAGGTTGTTTGCTGCCTGTGTCACCTCTTTTGACAGATTCGGAAATGGCTTTTTTTCTTTTTTGCCGTCTGTATGCATAGTGTTGTTCCAGTTGTATTTGGTCAAGATCTACATCGCACTCTGTAATTCCATTAGTTGCTTGTTCTCCAACGTATTGTTTCAGTTCCGTTACAAAATATAGACCTGCTTCCTCATTTAAATCATTATAAATCACTCTTATGATGGCTTCAATGGCCTTTCCTATTTCAGTTGGATGAACAGAATTGATATTTGGCAAAATATTGGTGACAAAGCCATCTTCTGAAGAATCATTTCGGTTAATTCTAACATACTTTAGAAAATCATATTTTCCTTCAAGTGTTTTGATGGCAGAACCTATTGACTCCTCAGCAAATCTTGAAGTGCTTCTTCTGCTAGCTACGTCATAAATTGCCTTTATTGCAGCTTTTACTAAGGCAGAATTTTTTAAATCCCCTATATTTGCTCACCTCAAATCATTATGAAATCTTTTTAGGATAGAGTCCTAAAAAATTTTATATTGGTCTGTTATTGACTGGTTTTTTTATAAATTTTTTCATTTAATCGATTTTGCATGTAAAACGTTGTCATATTTTTCCTTACAAGGTAAGAACATGTGAAGACAACTTTAAAATTGTTTGCTTAACTATAAAATACTTGATTTAGTTTTTTTGTTTTTCTTTGTTTCCAGTTTCCCTTGTGATATGCATAGCTGGCAAGCAACGGAAATGTAAGAGTTGCTTCAGAAAATACCATTTGTTCATAAGTAGTATCTACTTTACCCCAAGAATTTGCTTCTTTTAATGTTGAACCAGAAAGTGCCCCGTCTTTTTCGTCTGCTACGGTTAATTGTATCGCATATTTGTGCATGGGTGTATCAACACCCAAAATATCAGCAGCAACTACAGTGTCTTGTACAAAGTTTTTAGGGGCTCCTCCACCAATTATAACCAGGCCAGTTTCCTTTGATTTTATCTTAAGTTCGGTAAGTTCTTTAAAATCCTTGACTGAATCAATTGATATGTGTTCTTTTCTCTCAGTTTGATGAAATACAAGACCAAACCCTGCACTAGAATCAGAAAAAGCAGGACAAAAAATCGGTACATTGTTTTTATATGCGACAAGGACAAAAGATTCGGGATTTTTTCCATGCTTTTCTAAGTATTTGCCCATTTCGATTATGAATTCTCTTGATGAATATGCTTTAGGTGTCATTGAATCAGCAATTTTTTTTATCGTCATATCGCAGATGCGCAAGTTATCTTCATCAATAAACGTATCATAAATTCTGTCGATTGACAGTTTCCTTAGTTCGTTGTCATCTACATCTATAAATCCCTGGTAATGGTAAAATCCCAACCCTTCGAAGAAATCTTGATCAACTACGATTGCACCAGTTGAAACAATAATGTCGACCATATTGTGTTTAATCAAATCAACGATTATCTTTTTCATTCCTGCACTGACTAGTGAACCAGCCAAACAAAGAATAACCGTACAGTCTTTGTCTTTTAACATTGTATCATAAATCTCACATGCTCGTGCGAGATTTCTTGACTGAAACGCCATATGATCAAAGGATTCGATGAGAGGGACGCTGTTAAATGTTTTAATGTCTATGTGTTGAATTTTTTGTTTAAGCAGTTTCTCTTTTTCATATTTCATATCTAGTTCCCAAAGCGGATATTTCCATATGCTTTTTCTATTTTTCTACAGTAAAATTTAAACCAGGTTTTTCTCTATCCAGTTTTCATATGCATGAATGGGCACTTGCTGAATCAATACTTGTTGCAGCGGTTGAGGCCGCTGAAAAAGAAAAACTGAAACTAATCAGTGAGATTAAAATAAGCATAGGCGAATTGCAGCAAATAGAACATGATATTTTTGAGTTTGCTCTTGAGGAAATTATAAAAACTCAAGGTGACAAAATGAAAAACGTAAAAACCATCATTGAAACTGAAAAAAGCACATTGAAATGTAAGAGTTGTGAACATACATGGGATTTTAGCGATATGAAGAAAAAACTCAACGAGGATGAATCAGAGGCTATACATTTCATCCCTGAGGTTGCTTTTGTTCATGCAAGATGCCCAAAATGCGGCAGCCCAGATTTTGAAATAATGACAGGACGAGGAGTTTCAATAACATCGATTAAGGGAGAAAAGTAAAACTATGGATGCCAGAATTAGTGTTATCGACAAGCGGTTGAATAACATTAAAAGAATCATTTCTGTAGCAAGTGGGAAAGGTGGCGTTGGAAAAAGTCTTGTTGCATCAAGTCTTGCACTAAATCTATCGAAAAAAGGATTCAAAGTCGGGCTCTTAGACCTTGATTTATACGGGCCTTCTTCACATATAATTCTAGGTGTTAAGGACGTATTTCCCAAAGAAGAAAAAGGCATCATTCCCCCTAATGTTCATGGTATAAATTTTATGTCAATTGTTTACTTCACTGAGGATAAACCGTCTCCATTTAGAGGTGTTGACATTTCAAATATAATCATAGAACTATTAGCTATTACTCAATGGGGGTCACTAGATTTTCTTATCATTGATATGCCTCCGGGTATAGGTGATGAAACTCTTGATGTTATCCGACTTATTAAAAAGAGTGAATTTCTTGTGGTGAGTACTCCTTCAAAGGTTGCACTTGGTGCAGTTAGTAAACTTCTTAAGATACTAAAAGAGCTGAAAATTCCAATCATTGGTGTATTGGAGAATATGTCAATGACTAGATCTTCATTTATTAAAAATGAAATTGACAGTATGGATCTGTCATATCTTGGATGTATCTCCTTTGATAAAAATCTTGAGGAATCAATTGGGAAACCCAATAAACTTTTAGAAACTGATTTTATGGGTGATTTAGACGATTTATTAGAAGGAATCAATCTTTGAAAGAATGGAATGATAATTTAATTTGGCATGAAAGGCAGCTATATTTTGATTGTTGAACTCAGAAACGATTCGATAATATCGGTTGGTAAAAAAGGAGAAGAACGCTTTAACAAAGGATATTATATATACGTCGGCTCAGCATTGAATGGATTGAATCAAAGAATACAACGACATCTGAGAAAACAAAAAAAGATTCATTGGCACATTGATTATCTGTTAAAACATGCGGTAATTATTGATGTGTTTTACAAGGAAAGCAATGTTAGAGAGGAATGCAATATTGCAAAAAAACTGGATGGGCAATTGTTTTCAATTCCTGGTTTTGGTTGCACTGATTGTCGATGTAAAAGCCATCTTTTTTACGGATCTTTTGAGGAGGTTATGTCTGCCGTTGAAAAATTGCAGATGAATTCATATCATTTTGATGCAAACTATTAAAACTCTTTTTACTTTATATGTAGATGTGAGATAGTATGGTTGTAGTTGTTTATACTACGATAGATAATATGCAAGACGCTAGGAAGATAGCTCATACATTAGTTGAAGAGCAACTTGTAGCATGTGTCAATATAATTCCAAATGTAGAGTCGGTATATAGATGGAAAGG
>CAZXHI010000173.1:0-6081 GCA_964640555.1 uncultured Thermoplasmatales archaeon
TAAACATGGGATCGGTACTAAGAATGGAAGAACACATACCAGCAATATCTTCGATAGGTTTTCCCACCCTACATTCTTCAAAGTCAACACCCCATATGCAATCAGCAAGTATAAAATTCCGTAGAATTGAATCTCCGCGTATATAGAACTTATCTGCTGTTTTGAAAGACCTGTGAAACCGTGCAAACCAACCGGCTAATAGAACCATGATTCTTTGATTCTCACTAAATACAGTTTTTTCATCGTTAAGTACATCACACAGATTTTCTCCCATGATGTAATTCATTAGCAGAACATTATTATCTGAATCTTTCTCATACGAAATGGGCATGTTTAGAGCAGATGATCCTTTCTTGAGCGTAGAATATTCCACATCCATTTGCCTCGTAAACCCTGGAGCAAACCATTTCAATATTCGGGGTTTTCCATCAATAATAACATAAGCTACCGTGTTTTTTTTACTCTTGAACTTTTGTTGAATTAATGCATTTTTGTATTTTTCAACATTTTTAATTAGTTCTTCCATGTCCTTCATTGTTAAGACGTCTCCCCAAAGTATAGATAAAAATTGAGTTTTTAATGTTTTTTAGTTTTTAATTGTAATCTGAAGTATTTCTTGAAGTCATATAGATGCCAAGAATGATAACACTGCCACCCGCTATCGTAAATTCTGATGGAATCTGATGAATCCAGGGCATTGCAAATGCAAACAGTGTAGAAAAAAGCGGTTCTCCAAGAAGTACCACCGATGCAAGAGATGCGCGAACATATTCCAGAGACCAGTTGTACAATGTATGTCCAAATACTCCTGAAACCACTGCCATTAGTAGTATTATCCAATAATCATTTACATCTAAGCCATAAACAGGTGCGTTGAAGAGAATACATATAACTAGCAATGCCAAGGTACCGACACCATAAACAACTATCGCGTAGGGAACGATTGAAACACTTCTACGTATTCTTCTGCCACCCAAGATATAAAGACCTGCTGCTATTCCCCCTAGTATTGCCAATATATTTCCTTCTAAAGTATCCAGCGTAAGAGAAGATAATCCATAGTTTCCATAAACAAGCAATACAACTCCTGAAACAGATAATACTATGCCCATTGTATTTACAGTGGAGAGTTTTTCTTTGAAGAAATAGTGTGCAACAGGAGCCACAAGAACAGGATGTGCGGTAACAAGCATTACTGAACTTGCCACAGATGTAAATTCAAGAGAGGTAATCCAAAACGCAAAATGCGCAGCAAGAACTAGCCCAATACCAATCATCACAATAAATGTCGATCGAGGCACCTCCAGCAGTTCTTTCTGGACTTTCTTATTTAAAATTACAAACGGCAAAATAAGTAGAGTCGTGAACAACAGTCGATATAACGCTATTGAAAGCGATGGTGCATCACATGATACTATAAATATGGCCGCAAATGATGCAGATAGAACAGAAATGAAAAGTGCGCCAAGTGGTTTATTTATCATGCCAAACTAAAGTAGTAATATGCATACATCCTTTTTCACTTTCTGGTATTTTCATATTAATTTTGACAGTATCAAGAAAAAGTAGCGGATAAATGGCCAATAAAGACAAGATGGTAAAACATATACATCCCAATTTCATATGCATCGTGATATTTATGAAAAATCCTGCAGTTTTTGGATTCTATGGTGAATCGAATACCGGAAAAACCCCTTTGATCGTAAAAGTAATCGAACGGTTGACTAATGAAAAATTAAAAGTTGCAACAGTAAAAATTACTGATAAAAATATTGGCATCGATACAGAGGGAAAGGACACATGGAAGCATAATCAAGCAGGATCTAAAATTGTGGTTCTGTCTTCACCAGTTGAAACTGGTTTCATAATCAAACAGAACAAGGACATTGAGACCATTCTTCAACATATTGGTGAGCTTACGGATTGTGATGTTGTACTCATTGAAGGCTCCAACGATCCCAGTACCCCTAAAATACAGTTGGGTAAAAATATACAAGAACGCAAGAATACAATAATTTCATATGATGGAAAATTAGATACAATTATTGAATTGATAAAAGGCGAAATCGCAAAGAGAAAAGACAATGAAACGGGAAAAGTAATTGTCAGGATAAATGGAAAACAGATACCACTTACAGAATTTCCTTCAAAATTTATTAAAAGGACAATAATTGGTATGATGAGTCCACTAAAGGGAGTGGATAAAATCAATAAGGTAGAGATATATTTCAAACAATAAAAACATGTCTCATAACTCCCAGATAAAGGAAAAAAGCAAGTACATTTGGAAGGGTAATATGAAGGATAATGAAAAAACAAAAGAAGTGCTTTTAAACGAATTGAAAAAAATGAATCAAAGAATCAATGATTTAGAATTGTCAAAAAAGAAAATTGAAAAATCCGAGGAAATGGCATACAAATTTCTTGACACAATTCCGGATCTTGCTATGTTAGTACAGGTTGACAATTGGATTATTTTAGCATTGAATGAATCGATGGCTAAGAGTCTTGGGAAAAACAAAAAGGATTTAATTGGAACAAACATTTTAGATGTATTTCCATCTGATGTAGCCAAATGTAGAAAAGAGCAAGCTAAGAAGGTTTTGCAAGATAGAAAGCCAATACATTTTGAAGATGAACGCAATGGAAGGTGGTTTTACAATACGTTTTATCCCATTTTTGATTCCAAAGGAAAAATTACACACGGTGCCATTTTTGTTCATGAAATAACGGAGCAAAAGAAAATAGAACAAAAAAAGTTGAAAAACCAGGAGGAATATTTTTATCACCTCATACAAAATTCATCAGATCTAATTTCAATCGTTGAAGCTGATGGCACTATCAGATATCAAAGTCCATCATTGGAAAGACTATTTGGATATACGCCCAATGAGACAGCAGGAAGAAATATATTCGAATTTTTTCACCCAGATCAAATTCCCCGCCTGCAGAAATATTTTAAGGACGGGATTAAAAAACCAGGTTTAGCCGCAACTGTTGAACATCGTCTTCGACATAAGAACGGTTCTTGGGTTCATTGTGAATCTACTGGAAGTAATTTACTTGGTGACCCAAGCATAAATGGTATAGTTATCAGTACTCGTGACGTCACCGAAAGAAAGCAGATGGAAAATGCCTTAAGAAAATCAGAGACGCTATTTAGGAATATTTTCGATAATTGTCCTATTGGAATATATAGAACCAATCCAGATGGAAAAATTTTAATGTCGAATTCTACACTAGTCCAAATGCTGGGATATTCATCCTTTGAAGAACTTGCTCAATGTGATCTGGAGAGTAAGGCATATCATCCAGAATATCCCCGCATAAATTTCAAGAGGCGTATCGAACGTGAGAAACAGATTATTGGTCTTGACTCTGCCTGGAATAAAAAAGATGGTTCCACCCTATTTATTCGTGAGAATGCAAAAGCGGTTTATGATATTGAGGGTAATGTTTTATATTATGAAGGTACCATGGAAGACATCACCGAACATAAGCATGCAGAGAAAGCACTGAAGGAAAGTGAAGAACGATACCGGAAACTTGTAGAATTTTCCCCAGAAGCGATAGTGGTTCACAGAGGAGGAAAATTTGTATATGTAAATCCTGCTGGAATAAAACTAGTTGGTGCAGAAAACCCAAAGGACTTAATCGGGAAAAATATAATGGATTTCATTCATCCTGATTATAGAGAAATAGTTCAAGAACGAGTTCAGAACGGTTACAAAAGAAAAAAAGCACCTCGTATGGAAGAGAAGTTTCTTGGACTTGATGGACAGGTTACAGATGTTGAAGTAGTAGCAACTCCTATCGTCTATCAGGGTGAGTCAGCTGTGCAGGTTATCATTCACAACATTACCGAGCGTAAGAAAGCTGAACAAGAAATCATTAGAACAAAAGAACATCTAAAGAATGTTATTAACAGTGCATCAGAAATTATAATATCTATTGATATAAACAACAAAATATCAACATGGAATAAAACCGCAGAAATCATTATGGGATATAAACAAAGAGAAATCATTGGGCGATCGATAGATTCCTTGGACATATTTGAAGATGTGAGTGGCCTACAAGACCATATAAAAAATATTTATGAAGGGCATGGCAAACCGTTTGATCGGATAATATTAAGGGCAAAGAATGGTGCAAAAAAACTGCTGCAGGTATCTTATTCAATTATACAAGGTGATAATGAAGATATTTTTGGTATCCTTTTGATGGGTAAAGACATTACACAAGATAGTGAAGCACATGGGCAATTATTGCAGGGAAACAGCTATCTAATCACTGATGCGCATAGTGACTCTGCATTAAATCTATTCACAGATTTAACCGTAGCAGATTACAATGGCTTGTTTATCACAAGAGATACACTTGATGTTATACGAAATGTGATTTCATCAATAGACGTAAAGACAATAGTTTTAAGTCAAGACACAATTGGGGAATTTGAACATGTCTACGAACCAGATAAATTAATAGATAGGATAAAAGAATTTATTGAAAATGAAGATAAACCCATAATATTGTTCGATAGAATTGACTATTTTCTCACTAATTTTTCGTTTGAGACAGTTATTAAAGCTATCTATAGAATCAATAATATAGTTACACAGAGCAACGCTGTTTTGCTGTTACGCCTTAAGCCATCCATTGTAAATATGAGACAACTGGCACTTATCAAGGAAGAATTACAACCTCTACCAAGCCAAAAGATAGGCAGCATAGAACTAGAGGAGTACCTATACAACATTCTAAAATTCATACATGATCAAAACCAACATAATGTACTGGTTTCTTATAGAAAAATTAGTCAGGAATTCTCAATCTCCAAAGTAACAACTGCAAAAAGATTGAATATCCTTGGAGAACGGGAATTAATTCTTATAAAAAAGCATGGAAAGACAAAATCAATACATATCTCTGAAAAAGGGAAAACATTGTTACATAAAAGAAAAATCATATAAACCTATAGTTTACCTGTTTTAAACCCATTCTGAATAAACCTATAAATAGGACATAATAGTTTCTATAAGTATATAAATTGTGTGTGTTTATCCATAAATGTGAAAATGTATCACAAGAATACTTTGCTTGGATGATCGCCCACCCCTTAAAAACACGAAAAAACTGGAAGGAGACATAGCATATGGCTAAAAATAGTAAAAAGCAAATTGAAGAAGACGAAATAAAAGTTATCGCAGAACTGCAAAAAAATTCCAATGAAAATATTGGAACGATAGCTAAAAAATGCGGTTTTTCACGTCAAAAAGCATGGAGAATCATAAAAAGATTGGAAGAGGAAAAAACAATATGGGGATACCATGCAATAGTAAACAACGAAAAAGTCAACATGCATGGCTACGTTCTGCTCATTAAAGGAAAACGTTTACCCATAAACAATTCTTTTGAAAAAGATATAGCTGAAAGAAAGATAGATAAAATAGCAGCAGAAATGGGGGTCTCTGTCGAGGACAGCTACTGGCTTCACGGCAACTACGATGGCATGATTAGTTTTTCTGCTAAAGATTTGAGACAAGCGAAAAAATTCCAGGAGGTATATTTAAACACCTTTAATGGCAACATAGCTGAATTAAATTTACTTGAAAAGATGGTTATAGTGAAGGAAGGAGGATTTGTAAATCCAAACATCAAAAAAACAAAGAGTCTATTAGAAGCTTAAAAAAAACTAACGTAATTAAGGGCAAAGGGAGAAGGGAAAAAATAATCAATATAGGGACAAATTAATATGAAGAAATTATGCCTTCCTTCCCCCTTTCGTTGCCACAACGCATATAATCATATATTTGCTCATTATATAAAGGTTGTTAAAGAGATTATTTGCAACATTTATCACAACCACCATATTAATTTTGTCCATAGCATCCTAATTTTTCTCATTCTAAAATAGAATTAACAGGAGAAAAAACATCCATACTGGAATTGATCAGTATCCACCTATCTTCAGACTTGGGTCCCCAAACAGCATCCATTGTTGCACCGTTTTACAATCTACCAGAGTTGCTGATTGATCATGATCCACCCAGTTCATTTCCCAATTTATCGGGAATTGAT
>CAZXHI010000174.1:0-1596 GCA_964640555.1 uncultured Thermoplasmatales archaeon
CTAGCTGCTGCTCATTCGGATCAATAAGAGCAGTGGCACCACCAAAAGTTATCTAATAAAAACAGGTTTTATTGTTGTTTCTCTGACCACCGGTCACCACTCACTTCGTTCGCTATAGACCGGTGGAATTCTTTCTTTAAATTTCAATACTTCTTTATCAAGCTTGATCACATAAACATTGTAGGTCATATCCTTCTCATGTATACAATAAATCAGTAATAATAGTTAGGTAAAAACCTGCAAGATATGATAATTTATATTTTTTTATAATGGTTATACCAATCAGCTACTAGTATCTCTTCCTTTTACTTTTTTATTATCACTTTTCTTTAAATCTGCATTTAGTAATTTCCATTCATCTTCACATTTTTTACTACAAAACCATTTTCCATCTTTGGATTTAATTATTTTTTGACATAGTGGACATCTAACCGGTCTATAATGAAAATTTCTCACATGAGGCATAATTAAACATAAACATGTTTTAATTTAAAAATATCATGTTGTGCTATTAACATCAAAAAAAATGTAATTTTTGATAATTTAATAGTAGTACACTGAAAACAGCCTGCTAGGTGCGACTATATTATATGGCAAAATATAATTATATTTTTATTAATATTTTCAATGACCCGTTTCTAAACCTTATAAACTAGAATTTTTATAATTTGTCTATAGTCTCTTTGAAAAGAAATAAAAATTGCCGTAGTAAATTTAATATACTATGGTATACATAGGTATAAGATAGTATAATGAATGCAACAACAATAAAAATCCATAAAGATACAAAATCAGAAATTGATAGATTTAGAGAATACAAAAATGAAAGCTATGATGAAGTATTAAGAAAAATAATATACATAGTTAAATCAATTAAAAAAGATCCAGATCTTTCTAAAGAAGCCATACAAGCCATAGAAGCAGCAAGAAAAAGGATGGATAAAGGGCATTATTACACGGAAGAAGAGGCTAAAAAAATATTAGGCCTTGCTTAGATGTATGAGATAACATTTGATAAATAAGCATTAGAATTTCTTAATAAATTTGAATATAAAATTAAAAAAAGAATTTTTGAAAAGATTATATCAACTAAAGAAAAACCATTTCGATATTTTCAAAAACTATCTTATAGAGAGGGATATAAATTAAGAGTTGGAAGTTATAGAGTAATAGCTGATATTGACAAAAATTTTAAAAAGATTAAAATTCGGATAATAATGCATAGAAAAAATATTTACGAAAAATTTTAATGAAAAAGTATGATAGGTATGATTAATTTTATCTAACAGACTCTAATCATAAATTTAGTGCATAAGGAGTAGAAACTCTCATCATAAACAGGTAATACTACCCTAAACCTCTAATCACTGTACATATACAATTCTGTTCTCTAAATCAATATCACTTGGTCTAAGTTGATACAATTCTTAAACTCTTATACCTGTATCCATTCCAAGATGTATAATGGCTCTGAATTTTTCAAATGTCTAATGTATTCAATATATTCAGTTAACCATCGTTTTACCTTATTCAGCCAATCTTTTGAAACACCACTTATTTCACGTATTGCAAAATACTTTTCTATACCATCAGTAT
>CAZXHI010000175.1:0-4396 GCA_964640555.1 uncultured Thermoplasmatales archaeon
TACTTGTCCCACTTGAAGATGGTGACAGGTGTCAATCGTTAAGAAATATGGGAAAAACAGTTATTGCCATTGATCTAAATCCCATTTCCAGAACTGCAAGGATGGCAAACATAACAATTGTTGATAATGTTACTAGAGCAATCTCAAATATTGAAAAATGGGTGAAAAAGTTAAAAAATAGAGATGAAAAAGAACTTAAAGAAATGGTCCGATCTTGGGATAATGAAAAAATGTTGGAGGAAACGTTGTCGTTCATTTCAAAAAGACTAAATTCATTGTTTTAATTACAGGTGAAATATGGAATCATATAGAAGTCATTATTCAAAGGATGTCACAGAGAAAGATTATGGTAAACTGATCACTATTTCTGGTTGGGTTGAAGATATTCGCAATATTGGTTCTATTGCATTCATTATCATACGTGACAAAAAGGGGACTCTCCAAATCACAGCCATTAAAAAGAAAAATCTGGAACTTTTTGAGAAACTAGTTTCCATATCACGTGAGTCGGTCATAGCTGTGAAAGGACTTTGTAAGGCGAATGATAAAGTGCGGAATGGTTACGAGGTTCTACCCGAGAAAGTAGAAATTCTATCTGTTGCAGAGACGCCTTTACCCTTGGGTGTTGTAGATAAGGTAGAGTCAGAGCTTGAAACTCGCTTAGACAATAGATTTATTGACCTAAGGAAACAGAGGAATCAGGCAATTTTTAAAATAAGAAATGTCGTCTTTGCAGCAGTTCATGAGTTTTTGAGAACACAGAACTTTATCGAGGTGCACACCCCCAATATTATCGCCAGTTCTTCTGAAGGTGGTACCGATGTTTTTAGAATCAAGTATTTTGAGAAGGAAGCTTTTTTGGCTCAATCCCCGCAGCTATACAAACAGATGCTGATGGCAACTGGATTGGATAGAGTGTACGAGATTGCCTGGTACTTTAGAGCTGAAGAGCACAATACTCGTAGACACCTAAATGAATCCACCGCCGTAGATCTCGAAATGGCGTTCATAAACGATGAAGAGGACGTCATGAAAATCTTGGAAAATCTTGTTTATAACATGTGGAAAAAAGCAAGCGAGTGTAAAGATGAACTTGATGACTTAGGCGCAAATGTTGTTTTGCCGAAATTACCGTTTAAACGGAACACTTATGATGACGTGATCAAAAAGTTGAATAACAAAGGCAGTGAGATAAAATGGGGAGATGATCTTGGTACCGAAGACGAAAAACTTCTTGGTGAGATAATGAAGGACGAAAGTCATGAATTTTATTTTATCACCAAGTATCCATTAGAGGCTAAACCATTTTATACAATGCCTGAAGGGGACAAATATTCACGTGGTTTTGACTTAGAGTGTAAAGGTGTTGAACTTGCATCCGGTAGTCAGCGTATACATGATGTGGAGTTGTTGAAAGAGAGATTGAAGGCGTGTGATCTTAACCCCAAGGATTTTGAATCATACCTTAAGGGGTTTCGCTATGGTATGCCCCCACATGGTGGTTTTGGATTTGGTATTGAACGGTTTTTGATGGAATTACTTGATATCAAAAATATCAGAGAATGTATCTTGTTTCCAAGGGATAGAACACGGTTGACGCCATAGTGTCTTTGAAGGCAGCCTGACCGGTAAAAATAGTAAATCTTTCTCACGAGAGGGAAAAAACGTATTCGGTATTTCTAGACATACAGTAGATATGATCATTATATAATTTATTAGGATAATTCGGCAATTACCGATATTTTATAAGACAAAGTATATAAATATTGATATTCTTTCTCTATGCAATATAGACAATGCGTAAATAACATAATCATTAAATAGGATGTTTATTTTCGCTTAACAATCGTTTACACCAGGTTAGAAGACCAAGGGGTATGAAAAATGGAAAATATAAATGATAATGTTTTATCCAGACGAGCAGATGAATTATTTGGCAGACCACGTGAACAGTGGACGACCATCGATGAGATAATCTACGGATTACCCAGCTATTACGATAATGTAGTTAATGAAACGGAAAAAATGAACAAGATGCGATTCAAAGCAATCAAAGAATCTCTCAATCATCACTACGGGAAAAGCAAATTTTATAACCAATTATGTAAGGAATATGAATTCCGCCCAGATGATGTAAGAAATATGAAAGATTTAGAAAAAATTCCGATGCTTCCCGATACCTTCTTTAAAGAATATCCTGCAGAGAACCCAAAAGAAGTCTTTGAATGGCTCAACAGAATTTCTACTATCGAGCTAGGTAATTACGATTACGGAGGAAAAGATTTGCAGGGATTTTTAAGATGGGCACAAGATAGAATAGAAGGGCTTGTGAATCACTCTTCGGGGACAACTGGCCATTATAGCTTTATGTTCAGAGACAAAGTCACTTTTCATCGTTTTTATTATGCACTTGTGAGATCTCTTGTCGAAATCGCCCCACCAAAAGATGAGCCCCATTATGTTTATCCTGGATCTCCAAACACATTTCTCACAATTGGAAGATGGCTTGGAGAAATAGGTTATGTATTCAGTGAACCAAAGCGACATTTTCTCACAGATCGTGAAATCAGCATGTCTATTGCCCGGCTCATGTCCACAGGCCATGCAAAGAGCCTCAAAGAAAAATTCATATTAAAGGCACTTAAAAAAGCAATGATAAAAGGCGAAGAAAAAATGTTGACCTTGCTAGAGGATCTTGATAAAACAGGAGAACAAATATACATGGTTACTCCCCCCTTCCAACTTTATAGTATGATGCTAAAAATGAAGGAAAGAGGGATGAAACTCAATTTCGGTGAAAGTAACAGCCTCATTGTGACTGGCGGTGGATGGAAAATATTTGAAAACAGGAAGATATCTGAACAAGAATTTGCGACAATGGTAGAGGATACATTAGGGGTACCCGCAGATAGATATATAGATCTTTATGGGATGTCCGAGATGAACGGAATAGCCATCTCCTGCGAAGGACGCTATAAACATCTTCATCCATGGATACATCCAATGGTCCTGGATGACAATCAAGGACACCTAGGTTATGATGAATGGGGACGATTTGCCTTCCTCGACCCAGTTGCAAATAGCTACCCCGGATACATTATCACAGGTGATCGAGTAAAATTACTGGAGAGATGTCCAATCTGTGACAAACCTGGACCTGTACTAGAATCTGATATAACCAGAATGGCTGGTGCCGAAGCCAAAGGTTGTGCAAACCTCATGAGGGGACTCATGGCTGAAGAATTCAAAAAAGTCGAGCGAAAAAAAGGTAATTAGAATGGGCCTCAGGGAATGGAAAGAAAAAGGATACTTTTTTGATCTTGACTGGACAAGAACGTTTGGAAGATCAATACCATCACTTATCTTTCTATCTATTCGTCACCCATTATTAGTAATGAATGCAAATAAAGGCAGTCCAGATGGGCCACAAAATTTACGTCCAAAAAAACTCCCTTATGAAATACCAAAGTTCACAAAAGATATGAAACATTGCAATTCCAACGAAAGATATCTTCGACCGACATTCCTGTGCGATCCTCTTGACCCAGCCATAATAGCCATGGCAAATAAATTAGGAGCATATGAGAAATCAGATTGGGACTATGCCGAAAGCGTCTTCAAATTCGTGAATGGCAGTATACGTATCGATTTTTCTAGTCCAAAAACAGCAGGAGAATGTCTCAGATGGGGACACGGAACCTGCATTGACAAACTGAATTTATTTATTGCCCTCTGCAGAGCAGCAGGTATCAAAGCACGCTACAGATTATATAGCCCGCAGGGAGTAGAGGCGCTATATAATCTTTATATGTCAGCTGATCCCCTCGTGCAAAAATGGGTAGATAATCTCAATTTTTTTGTCCTTCATGGAAGCGGCGAGTCATTAATAGATGGGAAATGGGCCATCAGTGATGTTTCCGCAGATTTTTACCACGGTCCACCGCAAAAGATACCGATCCCTCATTTTGGCGAGGATCCGGCTGATCTTTGGATCAAGCCTGCAAAAGGCGTTTGGCAACCAGAAGGACTTCCACTGGGATTTAGACTTTTAGGGAGTTTACCCTTTTTGATGTTTGGTGGAACTGGCAGAGCAATCAATAAAAACATCAGAGCAAACTACGAAGATGGATTGGAGATCCTAAAAACAATCAGCCTAGAAGAATACGACAGGGAGATTCGTAAAACATACAAGCCAAAGTGGCACGATTCTGCAAGGAAGGCAAGCAGAGTCTTGGACTCTTTAGGGAAATAATTAGAAATCCAACTACTTAATAGATAGTTAGTACAATCCCCTTGGAAACGTAGAATATCGCTTGTTATACAATATTGTAAAGATATTTTTTGGATGATGTCAAACATAAAAACAGCGGTTATTCTGATGTTGTTTAACCGCACC